>CAVEWO010000242.1:0-3314 GCA_963619345.1 Bacteroidaceae bacterium | reverse complement strand
TCGTTATTTATGTATCCGGTCTTTCCGGTCTCCTGCCACACGCCGTTTTCATCGACGAGCACTCTGCCGTAAAAGCCTGCCGGTACCGGTCTGCCGAGGCTGCCGACGAGACATATATCCGCCGCATCTGTATGCAGCCTGCCGCTTTGCGCGATATCCGCCTCTGCAGGTCTCAGACCTTCCGGGATCTCTCCGCTCACGTGTCCGACGCTGCGGCCTGAAAGCGTGAATTCACCGATCTTCATACCGCTGCCGCTCACCGCTCGTTCCAGCGCCTCCGCATAGATATCCGCGATGTTCTTTATCGTCTCAGGCGCGAAGATCTTCGAATTGTACGAGATGTACACGTTAAGGCTGCTGCCGGTATCATCAGCTCTCACGATCAGATCCATCAGGATCCTGCCGATGTCTCTGATGTTGTAGTCCTCTATGGCAAGCTTCACGCCGCCGGCCTCATGCTCCATACCGCCGTGCATGCTGCTGCTGTGGAACGCGAACATGATCTGGTAGAGCGGAAACACGTTCTGCAGGTATTCGTACGGGTATCTGCTCTGGATATCCATCGGTATGAACACTCCGTGCCCGAGATCCTCCTGCATCTGGCGCGCATTGTCCGAGATATACCCGTCTATGCTCATTTCGTCTCTGCGATGATAGACGAGCGGGAGGAATGCCGCAAAATCACCGACCAGGCCGCTGACCTTCTCGTCGCTCCTGTTGAACGAGGTCATAGCCATGACCATGTCTTTCCGCGATGACATTCCGGTCATCACGATGGAAAACACCGATGAAAGCACGTTGTACATATTGCATTTCAACTGCTTTGCCTTGTCGCTGATCTTCCTGTATCCTTCCTCGCCGATGGTGAATCCGTATGTTCCCTCGACATCTTCTCTGTCACACGATCTGCTGTAGTCCGTCGGCATGTCCAGGACTTTGTCCGTGCCGCGCAGCTTTTCGCACCAGTATTCGACGTCCTGTCTCCTGCGCTCCTGCATCTCCGGCCTGTTCATGTCGCATGCGAAACTGCCGTACTGGTACTCGCCTTTCTGCGCCGTGCCGTTCAGTATCCTGACGATATCTTTGCACACTACGCCTATCGAGAATCCGTCCGCGATGATATGGTGCATGAATATCAGCAGGCTGAAACTCTGCTCTGAGTCCTTCATGATACCAAATCGCACTCCGGTATCTCCTCCGCTGAAATCGAATTCATAGTGGAAAAAGCTGTCGATGGTGCTTTCGTCCGCGTCCTGTATATACGGCCCGGATTCTCTGTCGAAGTACTGAAAATTCTCGCCGTTTATTTTCACGAATCTGTACCTGAACACGTCATGCATATAAATCAGCTGATCTATGATCTCTTCGACGCGCTCTCTCGTGATGCCGTCCATCTTCACGATGAACTTGAGGTTGAGCTCTCCCACAGCCGGCTTGCCTGCCGCGAGCCGCATCAGAAATGTCTTCTGATCGGGCATCAGCGGGTAGACTCCGTACTTCTCGCCGTCCGTCTTTATCCTGGCGAGCAGTGTCTCGCGCTGCTTCTCGTCGAGGCGTGATATTTTTTCTATTATGTTCATCAGACCTTCCTTCTGTCTTTTCTTATCTTTCGTTTCTTTGCCGCGGCACCGGCTGTGCCATCCAAAGTCTCTGGCCGCGATGCGGCGGCTTCGCTGCGAACTCCTGCGCCGGTGTCGATGCCGTCTGATGCGGCTTCGCCTGCTGCAGCTCTGCTTTCGCTGTTTTGCCGTATAAAAGCTGCCAGCTCTCTGACCGTCGAATATGTCATGATGTCCACAGGTCTCAGCTCTGCAGACAGCTGTTCCTTTATATCTGCCACGAGCCTGAACACTGTAAGTGATGTGCCTCCCAGATCGAAGATATTATCATCGACCGAAATGTCCGACACTCCCAGCGCATTTTCCCAGAAGGCTTTCAGCGTTTTTTCAAAATCTCCTGCTCCGGCCGCCTTCACATCCGGCACTACCCTGATGACAGTGTTCCTGCTCAGCTGCGGCACGGCTCTGCCGACGCACGCTTTAGCCTTCTGCGCAGACACTGCATCCTTTACCGTAATCTCCGGCACCTCCGCGAACTCATCATCGGACATGTATGCGAACGACGGCGCCCCAGGATCTATCCCCGCAAGGCAGATGCCCGTGCCGCTGTTTATCACGCTGTCGATGATGTCGATTCCCTCCTCAGGCGTGAAGCCCTGGAGAAAGCCGTTCCTGTCTGTATTGAAGCTGCTTATGAAGTCCTTCATCTCGTCTCTGCTCTTCTTGAGGTTCATCCCGGTGCCGTTCCAGCCGCTGAAACCTATGTAGCGCAGCTTTCCGGATTTGCTGCGCATGCACATATTCCTTACGAGCAGGTTGGAAGCCGCATACGCAGCCATGTTCACCATGCCGAAATCAGCTGCGACCGATCCCGACACGTACATCACGCAGTCTCTCTCCGCTCTTATCTGCTCGAGGTTCTGTGCGCCTCTCAGCTTGACTTCAGAACTCTCTATATAAATGGCAGCGTCACCGGTCTGCGCCGCATACTTCACAGTATGCTCCTCGTCCTTCGGAACGGCTCTCGCCGCCAGGTCAAAGATAGCAGACACGCGTCCGCCGAGCTCTGCTTCTCCCGACGAGACAGCAGCTGCAGTGCTTTGCATATCAGTGATGTCGCACTGCCTGTAGCACAGCCTTCCGGCAGCCATTGCCGCCGTGATCGTCTCCGGCATCCCGTGCGAACCGGTCATGCCGATCCCGCTGGCGCCCGGGCCGATACTATCGCTGCCGTTCAGAGTGCCGTCACTGCGCAGTCCGTCAGTGCCGGCTCTTCCTGAGCCGTCTAAAACCCTCCTGCCGAGCACCAGTATCCCGGCCTCCCTGTATTTTTCGAGCAGATACTCTGTCAGATGACAGCCTATTCCTCCGAAGCCGCCGGCGATCAGGATCACCGATCCTTTTGCCGCAAGCTCCGAAAACCTGTCATCGCATTCCGCGTTTATCGTTCTGTACGTCCTGATGTACCGCGTGCCGTTTTCGTAGTACACCTCGTCGTACGCATCTGCCGCCAGTGCCTCCTGTTCCAGCTGACCGTCCGAACGCTCGTCCGCATCGTCCATAAATACCGCTTTTAGCTGCAGCGCGCTGTTTTCCAGCATCAGACTCTTCATCACCGCAGGGAACGCATCGCCGATCAGATCAGTTTCGCTTCTTCTGCGGCGGAGCGGGAAGATCACCTTTCTCACCGGTCCGTCCGGGTCGGTATCCGCGTATTTTTCAAGTGCGCCCAGGATCATGCCATACGCATCTGCG
>CAVEWO010000241.1:0-3314 GCA_963619345.1 Bacteroidaceae bacterium | reverse complement strand
GTGCTAAGATCTATGCCGAAAAGGCGGACTCGCATATAATCAGGTGGAACCGGACTATATGCGTGTAGCTGAAGCGGAAAGAAAGCTTATAGAAAAGCAGAAAGGCTGATATTTTATGGCGGAAGTTATCATAAGACAGGCGGTGCCGGGCGATGCGGAGGGTATCTATGAGATAGAAAAATTGTGTTTTCCTGATCCGTGGAGCATGGATGCACTGACCTTTGAGCTTGAAGGCAATCCCAGGGCTTTTTATGTAGTGGCAGAGCTCGACGGCAGAGTCGTGGGGTATGCAGGGCTCTGGATCATCGGCGACGAAGGTCACATAACGAATGTCGCAGTGAAACCAGGCTTCAGGAACAGGAAGATAGGCGAAGGCATAATCGGCGTGATGATAGATTTCACTTCAGGTGAAGGGATCGCGCATCATACGCTTGAAGTCAGAAAATCAAATGTTCCCGCGATAAATCTTTATGAAAAATTCGGTTTCCGAACAGAGGGCGTGCGAAAAAAGTATTATCAGAATAATGGTGAGGACGCGCTTATCATGTGGAGACATGAGGAATAAAAATCATCGCTTCTGCGGATAATGAACGTAACAGATATTATTCGGGGAGGCGTGCCATGGACGAGTTTTCGGGCGAAACTATGAATGAAGTTTTTTATCCATGCAGAAAGTTCTCGAGGCGAAACGATTTCGATGTGTTCAGTATGAGCAGCTACATGTCATGTGAAAACTGCAGGCATCTGAACGGTGAGAACCAGTGCGAGAAAAAACTGGAAGAAGGACGAAACAATTTATGAAGAACGGAAAATTACTAACGCTTGCAATAGAATCTAGCTGTGACGAGACAGCGGCAGCTGTGATGCTTGAGGGACGTGAAGTCCTTTCAAATATCATTTCGTCGCAGATAGAGATACATAAGCAGTATGGCGGTGTCGTGCCGGAAATCGCATCCAGACACCACCTCGAAAATGTGAATACAGTAGTCGATCATGCTTTGGAGAAAGCAGGTGTGACTATCGATGATGTGGATATGATAGGCGTGACATACGGTCCTGGTCTTGTGGGGGCGCTTCTGATAGGGCTGGCAACAGCAAAGGCATATGCGCTTGCGGCAGACAAGCCTCTGATCGGCGTACATCACATGCAGGGTCATATAAGCGCAAACTATATAGAGCACAGGGATCTAGAGCCTCCGTTCATGTCGCTGATAATATCGGGCGGCCATACCAATATCGTGGAGGTGACGGGATACAACCAGTGCAGAGTTCTCGGCGGAACGAGAGACGACGCTGCAGGAGAGGCATATGATAAGGTGGCCAGGGTGCTTGGCCTCGGATATCCCGGCGGCCCTCTGATAGACAGACTGGCGAAACAGGGCAATCCGCACGCGGTGGAATTCAAGCGTGTGTTCCTGGAAAAGGGCAGTCTTGATTTCAGCTTCAGCGGCATCAAGACGGGCGTTTTGAACTACATAAATTCCGAGAAGCAGGCTGGTCGTGAGATAAATCAGGCCGATGTGGCAGCGAGTTTTCAAGCGGCAGTTCTCGACGTCATCGTGGCGAAGACTGTAAAGGCTGCAAAAGACATGGACAAGGACAAGATCGTCCTTGCAGGGGGAGTGGCGTCCAACAGCAGGTTAAGAGAGATGATGAGCGAGGAATGCAGAAAGAGCGGAATAAAGCTTTATTATCCGTCACCTATACTGTGTACGGACAATGCCGCGATGATAGGCTGCGCGGCTTATTACAAGTATATAGCCGGTGAATGTGACGACCTGACTCTGGATGCGGTACCGAATCTGGAGCTGTAGACGGGTTTTCAATGCAAATATTATCAGAGCCTCCTGACGGACGATCACCAGCAGGTCAGGCTCTGTTTTAAGGAAAGGAAAAGGTGCAGCGGTGTAAAAGTGCTGCAGGTTTATATATGATAGTAGTATCAGCAAAAGATCTTACAAAAGCATACGGAACGGATGTTATCCTGGACAAGGTTTCTTTTCATATAAACAAAGGAGAACGCGTAGGTATAATCGGCGTGAACGGAGCAGGAAAGACCACGCTTCTGAAGATACTCACGGGCGAGCTGCCGTGCGAGGAGGGAGACTTTTTCATTTCGTCGGATATCAATATAGGATATCTGAAGCAGGACGGGGCATTCGATTCCGAAAAGACAGTCATAGAAGAAGCTGAGAGCATATTTGAAGCTTTTCCGCAGATGGAAAAGGATATGGAAAAACTGCTGAGCCGCATAGAAGAGCTTGCATCGGCAGGTCCCGATGGAGAGGAAAAGAGCCGCAGGCTGCTCGAGCGCTACGACATGATGCAGGAAAAGTTCAGAGATTCCGGCGGGTATACATATAAAAGCGAGATCACGGGCATACTTTCAAGTATGGCGTTCGGTGAAGACAGCTACGACAAGAAGATATCTTCGCTGAGCGGCGGAGAGAAGACGAGGCTGTCACTGGCATGCCTGCTTCTAAGAAAACCGGATATACTGTTCCTCGACGAGCCGACCAACCATCTGGATATAGGCACGCTGAAATGGCTCGAGCAGTATCTAAAGAGCTACAAGGGCACGATCGTGCTCGTATCCCACGACAGATATTTTCTGGATGAAACAGTCACTAGGATATTTGAAGTCGAAAATCACAAGCTTAATATATATGAAGGAAACTATTCTTTTTATGCCATTGAACGCAAGAACAGGCGCGAGGCCGAGCTGAGGAAATATGAGAAACAGCAGAAGGAGATCAGTCGTCAGGAGGACATGATCCGCAGGTTCAAGCAGCGCGGCACTGAGAAGCTCGCGAAGCGTGCAGCTTCCAGAGAAAAGCGGCTTGCAGCGTTGGATGTGATAGACAGACCTGAAGGCACAACAGGAAAGATGAAGCTGTCGTTCAAAGCTGATTTTCAGAGCGGAAGAGATGTGCTGCATGCAGAAGGACTTTCGAAAAGCTTCGGGTACGGTTCAAGGAGAACTGAGCTGTTCCACGGAGTCGATCTCGATATAAAGCGCGGTGAGCGTGTGTGCATAGTGGGAGCAAACGGCATCGGCAAGACGACACTGCTGAAGATCCTGATGGGTGAGCTTTCCGCGAATACAGGCCGCATAAAGATCGGTCACAACGTGCAGTTCGGATACTACGACCAGGGACAGCAGCTGCTGAATGCGGCAAACACTGTTATGGGCGAAGTTAGAGACTCGTACGGACTTTACACGGATACAGAGATAAGAAACATACTAGGACGATTTCTGTTCAGGGGAGATGAGGTCTTTCTGACCGTGGGATCGCTGAGCGGCGGAGAAAAAG
>CAVEWO010000240.1:0-3340 GCA_963619345.1 Bacteroidaceae bacterium | reverse complement strand
CACTCTATACATCAACCTCTGAATCTATATTTTCCTTTCCCGTGACCAGACACAGGCTCTATTATATCTGCCTGCACTAAATTAGAAATCAGCCTGGACGCACCTGAACTTTTCAATCCCAAAAGCTCCATGACAGCACTCCTGCCGAATATTCCATCAAAGCCAAATCTCTCAAAAAGTCGATGTATATGTGCGATCGTTTTTGCAGAAAAGCTACCCCCATTACGCAAAAGAACACTTTCAATGTCCACTTTTTGTTCGTCCAGAAGTCCGCTTATGTGAAGATCCCGGTTGTGGAGCTCGTGTTTCTCGCACAGAAGCAGATTTCTGAGAAACATTTCAAGATATTCTGTAGTTTCATGAATACCTCTCTATCCATAACCGCCTCCATTTCATAGTTTTATGACCCGATTTTCCTAATCATTCCAAACAATATGATTGATAACCTAGGATATCGTCGCAATATAAAGACTGTCCTTGTCAACTATCAACTGTACCGGATCATTGTTCAGCCTGTTTACAGCATCTATCTTATCGATGAATGGTCTGACAAAGTTTCCTTGCTGTTCGATCAACTGTTTCATCTGCCTGCGCACTTTTTCTGCTCCGATATCATCAAGTTTATCTCCGGTGGCAATAAGCGTTTCATCGATCTGCGTCTTTTCAACAACAGGTATTTTCTCAACAAACTTTCCCACTGCACTCGTGGTTCTGGAGTAAACGGTAAACAGCACGTGCCTTGAAACCATAAAATAAAACAGCAGTCGTTTTTCTTCGACTACTGTCTTATTCGATGTAAGTGTTATTCAGTTTTTTAATGCCTGAGACAGCCTATCGGAACGATATATATTCCGTCCTCACGCCTGTATGCAAAATCTCCGATGCCCACAACTATCATCATGAAAGAAGGCCCCGGCATTTTGCTCGTATCGATTTTCTTTTCTAATGCCTTTAGATTTTCTACACTTTCCTCTATAAGTTTCTGGCCACCAAGTTTTATTTCAGCAAGACCATATCTTCCATTTCGAAGATGAATAACGGTGTCACACTCAAGGCCGGATTTATCTCTGTAATGTAATACATCTCCACCAATGGATTCAGCATATACTCTCAGATCCCGAACACATAACGTCTCGAAAAGCAATCCCATCGTATTCAAATCATTTACCAGATCATTTGGACCAATGCCTAATGCTGCTGTCGCAATGGATGGGTCAATATAATATCTTGTATCAGATGATCTGATGGATGTTTTCGAACGCAAGTTAGGATTCCAGGCCGGCATATCTTCAATTACAAAAATCTTTTTCAACGCATCGACATATGATGCAACAGTGTCCTCGTTCAATGAACCCGTATCATTTGCCTGGATATCATCTCTAAGTGTAGTATAGCCGATCTGCGCCCCCTGGTTTCTGGCAAAAGACCTCATTAATCTCTTCACTCTCTCAGGGTTCTTATTTACCCCATCAGCTCTATTGATATCAGATTTCACTACGGCATCATAATAAGCTTCAGCCTGTGAAAGTGCTGCTTTCTCTTTCATTCCGATTGCATGCGGCCATCCACCTCTGCATATAAGAAATGTAAGATCATCTATATTGTGTTCACTTATGCCAGTTATCTTATCCGGTTTATTGAACAAGTCTTTCAAACTTACTTCTCCTGAAGATTCACCAGACTCATATAATGACATTGGTCTCATCATCAACCAGGTAAATCGACCTGTTCCAGAATGTGTGATATCTTCAGAGTCCACAGGAACAGCAGAACCCGTTAAAATAAACTGCCCTTCTTCACCTCTGATATCGACCTCATAGCGTGCTGCATCCCACAGCTTAGGCGCGATTTGCCATTCGTCAATCAATCTTGGAGTATCTCCCTCAAGGAGACGTTCCGGCTCAATTTCAGACATCTGGATATTAGCATCTCTTCTTGACGGTTCATCCATTCGCAAAACACTGGCAGCTACTTGCAGAGCGGTTGTTGTTTTTCCGCACCATTTTGGACCTTCTATCAAAACAGCCCCTTTTGCCTCAAGTTTATCCTTTAACATTTCATCCACTATACGCGGTCTGTATTCTTTCATTGATTCTCACCTCTTAATTGACAGTATAATGCATTTTCGGCGTTTCGGCAATTTATTTTTCGGCGTCTTGGCAAATATTTTTTCGGCGTTTCGGTAATTTATTTTTCGGCGTCTTGGCACTATTCTAATCGGACGATTGTCGGTATTTCATCCGTAAAGTTGGCGATTTAACATACAAACTCCTTTTATGTTATGCCGTTTTTATTATTTTTAGCCTTTTTCTTTACGTCTATTCCTCATATCCAGTACATATGGCAAAGGGCGCAGATCTAAGATCTAAACATATGCCTGCGCCCTTTGCCCCCAATGTTACGAAAACATCATTTCCTTTACGATACGGTCTGCCATCTTCACAGTTCCTACCAGCACAAGCATGTTGAAAATCAGTTCTCCGACATATCCCCACACCATCGCTGCCGGAGCCGCATCTGCATCTACGGCAGGTGGCGATGCAGCAAATACCGAAAAGATGATACAAGCCAGCAGTATGATCGCACCTTCCAGGCACACTGCAGCATAGGACTTTATGAAGCTCTTTCCGATCTGCTCCGTGGGCTGTCCTGCAAAAGCCGCAAGCGGTACTGGTGCTATAGCGGTATACATATATATCTTGAAAAACCTCGCATACACGCTCATGATTATGATGAACGACAGCACTGTTATGAAAAGGCTCCCGATCAGAGTCACTGCCCACAGTGGGATACTTTCGAAAAAGCCGCAGTCTTCTATCGCTGACACCATCTCTTTCGGCAGTGTGATTTTATCAAAGCTGCCGATCCCTGATGCTTTCATGATGGTGCTGACCATTCCCTGCACGATCTCAAAGAGCGCCATCATCAGCTCAAGTCCATATGTCACCACACCTTTTGCTATGGCAAATCTTATGAAAAGTTTCAGAGCATGCTCCGGCTTTTTCACTTCCGTGAAACTACCGCAGGTCTTCACGACTCCCACAACGAAAAAAAGGACCAGCAGTGCCAGTCCTATCGCTGTAAGTGCTCCGTGTATGTCCGTGATCACTTTCCATATCGCGCCTCCTTTGAAGCTCTCCGGCGACTGCGTCAGCAGCTTCCACACCTCCGCCAGCTTATCGTTCCATGTGCTCAATGATTTCTGCAGGTTCTGCACGACCCAGTTGTCCGACATGAAAAACCTCCTTTCTGCTACAATTTATCCTTGTATTTTCCCTCCTTTCCTGCAATAAAAAAGCCCAGAGTTTCGGCTCCGAGCTATGTAAAACAAGTCAAGATC
>CAVEWO010000239.1:0-3351 GCA_963619345.1 Bacteroidaceae bacterium | reverse complement strand
CTTTAGTACGCTGCGCGCGCATCGCAGTCTCCATCTGACGCTGCTTTTGCCTTGCTTCATAGCCGTTATACTCCTTGCCTTTAAAAGGCTTCTTTTCGTCTTCCAGGGCATCGAGCCGTTTCAGTTCCTCATCGGTATAGTTACGCTCAGAAACCCCCGGAATGAACGGGTAATATTCATGGTAGCAGTTCGCACCCTTAAGCCCTGTCACGGTTCCAAGTCCGCAGACGCTCACAAGCTCGGCTTTGCTCCAGACTTTGCCTTGCCACGGCCTGTGCGACGGTCTGGCACCGTCATGGCGATCTATCTCAAAGTAGTCAGTACCCAGCTTTTTCGCGTTGTATTCGCTGATTTTGCCCGTCAGCTGCGATACTCCTGTCATGACCGCCCTGCGCACTGCGACCGGAAGCCTGCTTGTATATCCTGACGCGTAGTCTATAGTCCTGATGCCGCTTTTACTCAATGCCTCGACCGTACGTTTGAGCACGCTGTTATAGTCAAATGCCCCCGAAGCGATGTCCAATACTGTAGCATCAAGCGTCTTTTGATAAAACTGCGTGAGCGGCAGGAAAGTCATCTGCCCGTTCACATTATCGACAACGCCCATGGTCTGTGTAAAGTTTTGCAGCGTGCTACTTGTTTGCTGCTTCGCCGCTCTTAGCAGATTCTGTAGCCATGTGTTATCTTCAAACGGTATAAACTCCGCGTTGATCTGCTCATAGAGCTTTTTGTTTCTCACGTACTCCCAGTCTGCGACCTTGTCATAAAGCTCAAACATCTGCGGATATGTAGCACCGAGCGCGATCTTTATCGCATCCTCGATGTCAGCAGACGAATACCCCAAAGCGGCAAGCCTGCCTATCTGGTAGTCTGCAGTGCTTGTGATCTCGCCGGTCTTTCGTATCCTGCGAACGATATCCGCGACGATCCGGTTCTCAAGATCGTAAAACTGCGCTTCGATCTGCTCGGCGTACGCATCCCTATAGCTCATTATTCAACCGGCAGGTTATCAAGTACGGATCCTGCCTGCTCCGGAAGGTTTGCAAGTGCGGTTTCTACATCCTCGCCGTACCATTTCGCGCGGTATTCTTCAAGCCTCATAACGCCCATGCTCACATCCTGCCTGTCCTGGTTTCTTTCTGCCTCTTCGTCGGTCAGAATGGAATCGTTAAAGCTGCACGAAAGCGAGTAGCTCGTCGTGAAGCTTGAGTTATAAAACGCCAGCGCATCGACCAGGTCTTCCAGGCAGTCCCTGAGGTTTTCCTGGATCGCCGCCACACGGTTATACTTTCTCTGTTTTGCCGCTTTGATCTCGGTCGCTGTCTTTTCCACATACTGCGCATCTGACAGATCACCATATGCGAGTCCTACAGCAAACTCAACACGCCGCAGCGCGCTTTCGAGCCCCTGTCTGTAGCTATCGTCTCGCATCGCAGGGCTGTACTCCTTAAAGAGCTCGTCGTTCTTCTGGTCTATGTTGAGCCCGCGATACAGACGCTCGTGCGTCTTCGCCACCAGCTTCTGTCCGCTAAGACCTGTCTTAAGCGCTCTCTCGTCCACATGGATCGCTCTCTCGCCGCTCTCATACTCCCAGTCAAGCCTTGCCGCCTGCGCGTCTGCGTCTTTGATCCTGTCTGCCGCAGTGCCGGAGTAGACCGACACTCCGCACGCGCTGCCATCGATACGGTTCTTGAGCGGGTTTCTGTAATACCCAAAGTCGATTTTATCCATGCCCGGATAACTGATCTCATCCGGAAGCCCCGCCCACGCTTCTACTGCGTCAAGTGACACCTGCGTCCCGATCCTCGCACTCGATGTGCTTTGATATGCTTTGTTTGTGATCGCAAGTCCCGCAGGTGTCAGCGTGTGGCGCTCTAAACGGTGATAAAACTTGTTTTCGTTGATCTGTTTGCGCTCAATGAACACGCAGTCGACCGGGCGTCCGTTATCAAAGCGGATCGGTATGAAGTTGTCTGCTGTCACGTATTCGACGCGGCCGCCAAGCAGCGGCTTGATGATAAGCGCGCCGAGCGCAAGCCCGTCCTGAAGGTTCTCGTTGAGCTCTCTGATCGCCGTCTGAAAGATCTGATCGAGACTCTCGTTATCCTCGACTTTTGCCTGCATCTCGTTTATCGCTACGTCGGCAAACTCTCTGCATATTCCGCTCTCAAGACCCATAGACGGCATTTTATTCGTCCATGGCGCCGATCCTGTGAGCATATTCTGCCACAGGTCGATAGCATCGATCATCTGCGCCGTCAGCTCGATTTCGCTTCCCAGTACCTGTTTTAAATCTGTTCGTTCAAACATGCTTCTAACCCTCCTCCAGAGGTCCGTAAAAAGTCCCATGCTAATCCTCCAGGAGATATTTGATATCTCGCTCTATCGTATACTCAAAGGCATCCAGGCTGTCGATGTCGCTTGTGCCGTCGTCAAGCCTTTCGTCTTCGAGCTTCTCATCGTCCCAGACTGCTTCCTGAAAAGCCTTTGATAAGCTCTCGCAGTCCTCCGTAATCTTAAAACGACCCGAGCCCATAAGCCGGATCGTTGCATCTATCCTGTCTTTTATTCTTATCTTTCTCGCCGGTCTTACCGCGATCTGCGGCCACCTGGCGTCGACTGCGTTTCTGATCGTATTACCCAGAACCGTCTCGGCGTTATCCCAGTACAGTGCATCCGGAAGTCCATACTTGTCCGCTACGAACTCCACGAAATCACAGACCAGCCTGTCAAGCGCGCTCGCATCGATCGGACCATCGTGATCAGCTGCCAGCACCCTGCGCGAAGCCACCGGCACCACACTGCCGTTTTTCATGAACGCCGTGGCCACAAACGCGTGTCCTGACCGATTGCCGCCGAAATCGACACCGATCAAGATCCTCTGAATCTTCGGCCGGCGTTCGTTCGGCTCATCGATTACCGTCTCACTGTCAACTGTGAACGCTTTCGGGTTATCCGCAAAACTCCCGTAGATCGTTCCCTCCGCGCGTTTCCACAGCCCTTCGATCAGGCGATCGTAATATATCGAGCCTGCATATTCTTTGCAGAGATTCTCGACGTAGGCTTTCGGCAGATGCGGATTGTCAAACAGCCTGTAGTGCTGCAGGTAGATGTCCGCGTCGCTATCAATAAACTCCTTGAGCCAGTGCGTCGGGTGCTCCGGGTTACAGGCGCCGTCAAAGCAGCTATAAGGCTTATCAAGACGCGATTTGAGCATCTCGAAAAAGTCCTTGTTCCACCTGGCGATCTCGTCACCGTAGCAGTACTTGATGCTCGAGCCCTGTATCTTCGCCACCTGGCTGATCTTCTCAGCCCCCAGGCAGTAGACCTCCTGGCCAAACAGTATAGCTG
>CAVEWO010000238.1:0-3367 GCA_963619345.1 Bacteroidaceae bacterium | reverse complement strand
GTACTGATCTGCTGTCTTCACTTATATCGTGATTTTTAAGATAGCTTGAATAAATGGTTGCAAGAAGAACAACTCTCGGAAACGGCTGCGGTATCACCACCAGAAGCAGCACTGCAAGGACGAATGACATAACTGCAAGCTGTCTGCCGTTCCTGCAGAACCGCCTTATACAGTAATTTGAAAACTGTTCGGCTATTCCCGAGTTCACGATCCCCTGTGACAGGAGATATGCCGCCACGATCATCACTATATTGGTCGAACACGGAAAATTCAGGACATTGGTCACTCCTGCACCGGAAAAAATCAGGAACACCGTTATAAGAAGTGCCGATGCCACATCCTTGTGGACCCATTCCGTGCCCCACCATACTATGACCAGAAAAAGCGCGCCCAGGATTATAGACTGCTTCAGATCCAGTGATATCGGCCTTATCAGTATGATCGCAATTGGTATCAGCAATGTAAGCAGTACCTTTACGATATTATTTTTTGCTATTATCTTATCCAATCTGTTATACCTCCGGATATTTAATGTTGTTAGATAGTGATGAAACCCGATTTTCACCGGGTTTCATCATATATGCTACTTGAAAAGCTTTTATTTATTTCTATTTCTGCTTGTCTGACTCAACTTCGATACCGGCCGATCTGTATGATACCAGCGCCCAGTCTCTTCCTCTCTTTCTGCCTACGGTTTCATGAGTGAACAGGAATACCAGCAGGAATGCAACGACCATGGCACCTGCCATTACATATGCTCCCGTATAATATCCTATTACCGAATTCCAGCCTCCGCCCATGTTTATGAATGCGCCCAGCACTACAGGAGAAAATCCTCCAAGAGCGGATGCCGCCATAGCAAGGGACATTGCAGATCCGATGCATCCTTTTGGTGCAGAGTCCTGGATAAGCGCGTAACCGGTTGCAAACTGTGCATTCATACAGAATCCAAGAGCCAGCTGCACTCCGCAGCACCACCCCATTCCTTCTGCAGTTTTCGGCAGAAGACATGCACATACCGCCAGCCATGCGAAGCAGAACAGCATACACGGCTTTCTTCCGAAAATATCTGAAAGCCTTCCCCATACTATCTGCCCAAGTCCTCCTGTGATAGAATAAATAATAGAGAAAATTGCTGCTGAGGAATAATCCATACCGCCTACCTTAACGAGGTATGGATTCAGCCAGTAATTCAGCCCTATGAATACAAACAGTGTCATAACGATCGCAAACGATGTAACCATAACGTTTGTATTTTTCAAGCATTTTACAAGGCCGCCCTTTGTTGCTTCCTCACCCATAAAATCCATCGGAGGAGTAAACCCTTTTGCTCTGGTCTTCTCTTCAAATTCCTCGTAATTCTTTTTGCTGGACATTTTCCAGTAAAACAGCCATATAGGAATTCCCATAAGCGGTATCAGTATGAATATCAGATTCCAGTTTCCGCTTGTCCATGCGATCATGGCTGAAATGAGCAGTCCTGTGAGGAACGTTCCCCACGGATATCCCGTATGATGCAGCCCTGCCGCAAAACCTCTCGCTTCCATAGGCCACCACTCTACGATCGTTGAGCATTCACATGCCTCGCCACCGGCAAACAGATTTCTTATTACCATCAGAACTGCCAGTGTTATAGCTGACGCAGCGAGTAAACCCGTCAGGATCGTAAGGATCAGATATCCCATACCGATAACTATCAGACTGTATTTTCTCTTCCATCCAAGACCTCTTTTATCCGACCATTGTCCCCAGAAAAGCGGTGCTATACCCATAGCAATAGCTATTGCCGAGCTTATAGCGCCTACTGTCACTGAATCTATCCCCAGATCATCTGCAATGAGTACCTGCGTTCTGTTGAACAGTTCCCTTACAGTTGAATTCAGTGCAAATACCAGCCACAAAGCCAGCATTGCCTCCCACGATTTTCCCGGAGCCCATGGGATAAGTGATATTTTTTTCTTATTATCCATTGACACTCTCCTTTAATAATTATAATACTTTACTGTTGTCAATAAATAAATTTCATCTTTTCAAATAACATTTTCATATCGGGAATGAAGTCCCGGTATTCCCTGGCTTTAGTTTCTGCCAGCAATCTGTATCCGTAACTGTCCATTTCAGGATCAGGAATATGATACAGGATGAACTCAGCATCAGGATTCCAGTCATACAGTTCCTTTACCCATGCTCTTTTCCCCATAATGACCGGGTTTATGAATATGCAGTCCGCTTTTCCGGATGTTCCCAAAACCACCTTTTTCAGTCCGGATGGATCTGCGTCACCCAGGATCAGATACCGTACACCGGCATGCTCCAGTTCTATACTGTAGCAGATGTCGTTGCTGTAATCCTGATATTCTATATGCTGAGTTTGTATGAAGTTCACACCGATATCCTCCAGCTGCAGACAGTATCTCTGACCCGATATTGCCGTGATGCTGCATGCTGCATCGTTAAAACTGCTGCATCCAGCACCATTTTCAGCATCACGGGGCATTACCATTCTGTCTGCATATCCATCAATGATATAGTACAGAGCCTGTTCACCGTCAAAATGATCATTATGACAATGAGTAAACAACATCGTTCTGTTTCCATCGAATGACGAAAGGAGATTTTTGATTTTTTCTTTTATTTTTAAATCATGTTTTGTAAATTTGTTATCATTTCTTACCAGTCCATCGATCATGACAAGATCGTTATCTGTCATGAATATCAGACCGCAGTTGCCTGTAAACAGGATCCTGATATCATCGTTCATATCAGTAGTCTTTTCTCAAAGTCTGCAGCGCGCCTATAAGAATAGAATTATACTTATTCACCGGGGTATCGCTTCTGGATGTCATGATCACTCCTGTTGTCGTACCTGTAGCAACACCTGACGACGGGCTTCCGTTACCCAGATACACTATACCCTTTGTAAACATATTCGCTGATGCGAGATCCGGAAAGATCACAACATCCGGCTCGCCTGCAACTTCACTCTTAATGCCTTTATGAGCCGCTGCTTCCGCAGATATCGCATTGTCCATTCCCAGAGGGCCGTCTACGATGCATCCTTTTATCTGACCTCTTTCGCAAGCCTTGCTCAGCATCGCTGCATCTACAGTGGACTGCATTACCGGATTTATCACTTCCACCGGTGCTACTACAGCTACTTTTGGCGTTTCTACCCCCAGCTGATGCGAGAGCTTCACCGCATTTTCCAGGATCTGCTTCTTTGCATGATAATCAGGCTCGATATTTATAGCACAGTCTGCAAACACGATAAATTTCCCATGTTCCTTTGATTCATATGCATTTGCAACACTTATAAGGCCTTTTTCCGGAACGAATCCTTTATCTTTGTTGAGAACAGCCTTAAGGA
>CAVEWO010000237.1:0-3385 GCA_963619345.1 Bacteroidaceae bacterium | reverse complement strand
TGCATCTTCTGGGATATGATCACATGGAAGGCGAAGACAAGAAGGAAATGAGAGCGCGCGAGGAAGAAGTGATGACGCAGCTGGGGATCGAGAGGTGACCTGTATGAGCAGTGATTATATGAAAATGACAGGAGATCTGTTTGACATGGCTGTAAAAGCGTCGGACAATGCGTATGCGCCGTTTTCACATTTCCATGTCGGAGCTGCGCTCCTGGCGTCGAGCGGCAGAGCGTATACCGGGGTAAATGTCGAGAATTCTTCATTCGGTGCGACTATATGTGCAGAGCGCACGGCATTTGTGAAAGCTATCTCCGAGGGAGAGCGCGATTTTACGGCGATAGCGATAGCGGCAAGGACAGCAGACGGCAAAATAGCGGAGTCGCTGCCGTGCGGCATATGCAGACAGTTCATGTATGAATTTTCACCTGACATATTCATCATAACAGGTACTGGCCGGGAAAAGCTCGATGTGAGAAAACTCAGCGACCTGCTGCCGCTGGGATTTGCGCTGGAACCGGAAGAACGATAATGATGCTGCAGAAATGGAGGATAAGATGAAGACTGGATTCATTGCCATAGTCGGAAGACCTAATGTTGGCAAATCAACGCTGCTGAACGCCATCCTGGGGGAAAAGATAGCGATAACGACAGACAAGCCCCAGACCACGAGAAATGCGATAAGGGGCATATATACACATTATGCCGACGACGAGATAAAAGAAGATACACAGATGGTGTTCATAGACACGCCTGGTATACACCGTCCGAGGACAAAGCTCGGTGAATACATGACAGATACGGCTACGGGGACTTTTAACGAAGTCGAAGCGATAATATTCATCGTTGACGACAAACTGTCGGCCGGACCGGGAGACAAATACATCGTCGACCTGCTGGACAGCGTCACGACGCCTAAGATACTTGTGATAAACAAGATAGACAGGATGGAGCCTGATTTTTTCAGAGAAGTGTATGAAGAATACGACAAGCTCGGTATTTTCGAGGAGATAATAGGCGTATCGGCGATAGAAGGTAAAAATGTCGATGATGTGATAAAATGCGCAGTGGGCTTCATGGAGGAGGGGCCGATGTTCTTCCCGGATGATATGATAACAGAACGTCCGGAGCGTTTTATCGTGAGTGAGATAATAAGAGAAAAGATCCTGCTCTATCTGCAGGATGAAGTTCCTCACGGCGTTGCAGTCGAGATAGAACAGTACAAGGAAGAACGCAGCCTGACGAGGATCAGCGCCGTGATATACTGCGAGAAGAAATCGCATAAGGGTATGATAATCGGAAAAGGCGGCAGGAAGCTCAAGGGCATCGGAAAAAGTGCGCGTCAGGAGATCGAGGCGCTGCTGGGAACGAAAGTGTTCCTGGAACTGTGGGTAAAGGTCAAGGAAAACTGGCGTGACAGCGATATAGCTCTTTCGAATTTCGGATATAAGGATTAGGTGCAGATTTGCTGACTGATACAGAGGGCATAGTGCTCAGACAGGTAAAAACTTCATATGGCAGGCGTATGGTGCTGCTTTTTTCAAAGAAATACGGCAAGATCAGCGCAGGCACGAGCATAGCCGAAAAGGGCAGGAACAGAAGTTCACTGGCTCTGAGACCGTTCACATACGGACGGTACGAGATGTTCAAAAACCGGAACAGCTACAACATAAACAGTGCTGATGTGATAAAGAGCTACTACGGGATCGGCGAAGATGTAGATAAGTACATGAACGGGGCATATGTGCTGGAATTCACTGAACGCATACTGTCGGATGAAGTTCCGGCTCCAGGGATATTCAGCCTGCTGATCGACTTTTTCGATATGCTGGAAAACCGCAGCAGGGGCATAGGAACACTGGTTCTAGCTTATCAGACGAAGGTTTTCAGGTATTCGGGAGTGATGCCGCAGCTTGACCGCTGTGCGGTTTGCGGAGAAAAAAAGCCGGCGGTTAAATTCAGTATTCCCGACGGGGGAATAATCTGCAGCGACTGTCTGAGTAGTAAAGAAAATTTAGAATGCCATACATTGATTTATGACGTTAAATTTGGTATATTAGATATATTAAAGTATTTTACGGTAAATCCGTTAAAAAATCTGGAACATCTTGCATTGAAAGAAGACGCGGGCAGACTGCTGCAGGAGATAGTCAGAGAATATGCAGCATACTATCTGGACGCTTCGGATTTAAAGAGTGAAAAACTTATTCAAATGTAGAGCTGAACAGGAGGTAGAGTATGGAAATCACATTAGAGAAAATCGAACTGGTGAAGGATAGAACAGGCGTGACATACGCAGAGGCTAAAGCAGCACTCGAAGAGGCTGACGGCAGCGTAGTGGATGCGATAATCGCTATCGAGGAAACAGTAAATGCCGGAGAAAAGAAGAGAGGCTTCGGCAAGAAGGGGGAGGCTCTTTTTGACAGTCTCAAAGAACTTGTTAAAAAGGGCAATGTTGCTAAGATCCAGGTCAAGAGAGATGACGAAACGATCCTCAATGTACCTGTGAATGCCGGTATCGTGGGCATAGTGATCGCTCCGATCGCGTCAGTGGTCGCTGTAGTTGCTGCATTTGGATTCAGATGCGCTATAGAAGTTATCAAGGATGATGGAACGATAATCGATGTCAGCGATGCTGTAAATGATGCGGTAGGAACAGTTGTTGAAAAAAGCAGTAATGTGGTAGATGAGGTAAAGGAAAAGAGCAATCAGATATATCAGAAGGGTGTTGAGAAGGCAGGTGAAGCTGTGAACCGCATAAAGAAAGGCCCGGGAGAATTCGATTTCTCGGAATGCTTTGATGAGAATGAAGCGGATACAGAGATAAAGGCAGAAGGTGAAGAAACTGCTGCTGCAGAAAGCGCAGATGACACGTGCGGATGTGGATGCGAGGCAGGAGAGGCTGAGGCTGAAGTCGAAGAAGCTGCAGATGGCGAAGTATGTGCAGATGATACGTGCGGATGCTGCGGCGGTACAGAAGAGACCGAGGAAGAAAAATAGACAAAAATCAGAAGGAAGTAAGGAAATGAGCAGAAAAGTTACAATGGAAAAGCTTACAGCCCTGGCGAAGAACAGGGGATATATTTATCCCGGTTCAGAGATATACGGCGGGCTGGCCAACACATGGGACTACGGTCCTCTTGGCGTTGAGTTCAAGAACAACATCAAGAAGGCATGGTGGAAGAAATTCGTTCAGGAATCAAAATACAATGTGGGTCTGGATGCAGCGATACTGATGAACCCTCAGACATGGGTGGCGTCAGGTCACGTTGGCGGATTCGCGGATCCGCTGATCGACTGCAAGAGCTGCAAATCGAGATTCAGAGCAGATCAGCTTATCGAAGGCTGGCTCAAGGAACAGGGGATGCAAGACATCACAGTTGATGGA
>CAVEWO010000236.1:0-3392 GCA_963619345.1 Bacteroidaceae bacterium | reverse complement strand
ACATCAGACATGCGCTTTATGATGCGGAGTACACGGCAGTGCTGCCGGAGAAGCTTTCGCAGAAACCGGAGAAGACGTACTGCGTGGCAGGCAAGAACTGCGAATCCGGCGACATACTGATCGCGGAGATCGACCTTCCGGAAGCAGAGCCGGGCGATCTGCTGACAGTCTATTCGACAGGCGCATACGGATATTCTATGGCGAGCAACTACAACAGGCTCGGAAGACCGCCTGTAGTCTTTGCAAAAGACGGCGAAGCGAGACTGATAATCAGACGCGAGACATACGAGGATCAGTTCAGACTCGAAGCAGAAGACTAAGAAACGGGAGTGTGCGGTTTTGCATAGAGATACGCAGAAATGTACAGAAATGCAGGGGATCGCACAGAAACGCATAGAACCGATAAGGAAAAGGCAGGTAAAAATATGATCACATTTTCAAAATATCACGGCTGCGGCAACAATTTCGTGATAATGAAGGAAAGCGAGCTGCAGGCGAAGGCGGAGCCCGGCGATTATCCGGAGCTGGCGCAGAAGGTCTGCGATGTCAACACCGGCGTGGGTGCAGACGGCATGATCGTGGTAAGGACGGAGCCGGCGCTGGA
Organism: Bacteroidaceae bacterium; assembly: GCA_963619345.1. Classification (GTDB taxonomy): domain Bacteria; phylum Bacillota; class Clostridia; order Peptostreptococcales; family Anaerovoracaceae; genus Lentihominibacter. Next base: position 2,788 of record CAVEWO010000236.1, on the reverse strand, counting down.
AATGGTGTTTTTCAACTGTGACGGCAGCAGGGCGCCGATGTGCGGCAACGGGATCAGATGCTTCGCACATTTCTGCCGCGAGGAGGGGATCGCTGCGGGCAGCAGTTATCCGGTCAGGACGCTTGCGGGCGATATGATCGTTGATGTCACTTGCGAGGAGCCGTTCAGAGTGAGGATAAACATGGGGAAACCGGTGTTTTCCAGAAAGGCTATCAATGCGGACGTCGAGTGCGAGAATTACATGGATCTGAGCCTTGCGCTGCAGGATGGAAGCAAAGTCAGCGTGAGCAGCTTTTTCATGGGGACGATACACACTGTTGTTTTTGTGGAAAATTTCGAGGATATCGACGTGCCGGGGATCGGTGAGGAGATATGCAATCATCAGTTTTTCCGCGAGAAGACGAATGTGAATTTTGTAAAGGTAATAGACGATGCGGCTATGGAGGTACAGACTTATGAGCGAGGCGTCGGAATGACTCTGGCATGCGGCACTGGTGCATGTGCATCGGTCGTGGCAGCGGGTATCAAAGGTCTGTGCGGCAGCAGAGCGGACGTCATTCTCAAGCTGGGGACGCTTAATATCGAGGTCGCTGAAGACGGGAATGTATATATGGAAGGACCGTCGGAAAAGATACTTGACGGACAGATTTATCTGCGCCAGGCGCGGCGGAGCGTGTGACGGTTCGGCAGACGGCAAACCTGCGGCGGCGTGGGTGTACAGGTGATGCGGCGGTGCAGAATGCGGCCATGGAAGGAAGGCCGTGTACTGCGATTTTACAGGCCGGCAGTCCAGGGCGTGAAAACGAAACGATACAGGTATAAACTATATATGAGGGAGTAACAAGTATGAGAACAGCAATTTTAGGCGGCGGAGCTATGGGAAAAGTGCTCGCCGGAATGACAGAGGAAAAGGAAGGCTATGAGCTGGCGGGCGTGATCGAGCCGCTGGAAGGGCAGAAACCGGAGGATCTCGGGGCATTCGACGTGATCATCGATTTCAGCAATCCGGCAAATCTGCAGATGCTTGCAGATTACTGCAGAGCCAACAGCTGCCCGGCAGTCATCGCGACGACCGGATTCGAGGCGGATCAGCTCAGGGAGATCGAAAAGCTGGCGGAAGCTGTGCCGGTTGTATTTTCAGCGAACTATTCGCTCGGCATCAACGTGATGAAAAGGGTGATCGCAGAGATAACACCGATCCTGGAGGATACATTCGATATAGAAATAATAGAAAAGCACCATAATAAGAAGCTTGACGCGCCGAGCGGCACTGCCAGGATGCTGCTTGAGGCCGCAGATGCGGATGGCAGTTATGAGCATGTTTTCGGCAGAGACGGCAACAGGAAGCGCGGCAGGGAGATCGGTGTGCACGCGATCAGAGGCGGCACTATCGCCGGTGAGCACACGGTGATATATGCAGGCACTGACGAGATACTCGAAGTAAAGCACACGGCGGGATCGAAAAAGATCTTCGCAGCAGGTGCGCTCAAGGCGGCGGCGTTTGCGGCACAGGCGCAGCCGGGACTTTACAGCATGGAAGATGTGCTGTTCGGGACAGATAAATAGCAGAATGCACATGACAGCCGGCGAACCGTAGGCCGGGGATTTACATAACAGAAATACCAAGGAGGATCACACAAAAGATGGAAGCAAGAGAAATAATCGAATTTATAGGAAACGCGGAGAAGAAAACGCCGGTCAAGGTATATGTGAAGGAAAAGGCGCCTGTGGATTTTGAGGGCTGTCAGGTCTTCGGCGGCGGTGATAAGATCGTTTTCGGCGACTGGAGTCAGATCAGCGGCATACTGGAAAAAAATGCGGACAGCATCGAGGATTACGTGATCGAAAACGACTGCAGGAATTCGGCTATACCGCTTCTTGATATGAAAAATATCAAAGCGAGGATCGAGCCGGGCGCAGTGATAAGAGACAAGGTCGACATCGGTGACAATGCGGTCATCATGATGGGCGCGATCATCAATATCGGTGCAGTGATCGGTGAAGGCAGCATGATCGACATGGGCGCGGTTCTTGGCGGAAGAGCGACGGTCGGAAAGAATTGTCATATCGGAGCGGGTACGGTGCTCGCGGGAGTTATAGAGCCGCCTAGTGCGCAGCCTGTTATTGTCGAGGATGATGTTGTAATCGGTGCGAATGCTGTCGTGCTGGAAGGATGCCGTATCGGAAAGGGTGCCGTAGTCGCTGCCGGCGCAGTTGTCGTTGATGATGTGCCTGCCGGCGTTGTGGTTGCGGGTGTTCCTGCAAGAGTGATCAAGGACGCTTCGGATACTGCTGCGGAAAAGCTCGAGATCGTTGACCTGCTGAGGAAGCTGTAGGTCTGCGGGCTTGAGCGACCGAGAGCTGGGTATATGAAAAAACCATGAATCGTTTGCCGGATGGCTGTTGTCGGAAAAGATGACGGCTGTCCGGCTCTTTTTTTGAGCTCTTTTTTGGTGATGGCAGCGAATTTTTGTGTGGATTTATACGTTTTTATAAGTAATCATATGATATGAGTATAAACGATCTTCCCGTTTTTCCATCAGGCTGCATTTTCGGGCAGGTTTTTATACTCAAATCAGCAAAAAATCGATTATAACACAAAGGTTAATAGATATTCATAGGTGACCCTTCGGTGAGTTTATACTCATTTGCCTGTAAAAAACGGATCGGGTATAAATCATGTATCTAACAGGGCGGAAATAAGGAAATAATAGGGGCAATAGCTCAGCTAGTACATTATCCGCTTGCTCCCGGATCTCCAAGGTGGGAAATATCTCCAAGAGATATT
>CAVEWO010000235.1:0-3405 GCA_963619345.1 Bacteroidaceae bacterium | reverse complement strand
TCGCAGCAGTCACTCACTGCTCAGGATTTGCAGTAAGCTCCGCAGAAGCGGCGATGATGCTGGCAAAACCCGAATTCGTGACGGTCTACGAAGTGCTGCTTTCCGATGAAGACATGGAAAACAACCTCGGCGAACTCACTGTCAACCTCAACACGGTGATGTCGTCACACGAAAGCGGCCGCATGTTCATGGCGTTCAAAAAAAACAACGACCATGTCAACAGCCGCGTTTTCCGCCTCAGCAACGACGTAAAGGGCGTATACTTTCTCACTGACTACGGTCAGCTCATAGCGTCAGCATACACCCTTTCTGATATACGTTTTATGGAGAACAAACTCAAGGCAAGCCCTCTGGCGCCATTCCTGATGACTACCGCCAAATACGAATTCAAGGAGCCTGTCCTGTTCGAATTCATCCAGAGCGGATTTGAGGATTTCGATGAGTTTCTCGATTTTATAAGATATGAATAAGCTCTGCAAACAGCGACTTGCTTATTCTCTTTACCGGAGCAGCCGAGACATTTGACAGCACCGTGATCGTCAGGTCATGCTCCGGACATATCCAGAAGCTTGCTCTGAAACCGATGTCGGTACCTTCGTGTCCCATCAGACGGCATCCTTCCTGTTCTCTCATGAACCAGCCGAGGCCCATCTTTTCACCGTTGTTAGGAACTACCGCATACTCTTTCCACATGGTCTCATACGTCTCGTTCGAGAATGCCTTTCTGTCGAGATTGAACCTTCCCCACTTGAGCATGTCGCCCACATTTGTCGTAAGAGTCGAGCTCGGTGCATGCTGTCTGCTGTACGGATAGTACTTCGCCAGTATGAAATTCCTGTTTTCATCTCTCTCGTACGGCATAGCCATTCCCAGCTTGTCTATATCCTCAAACTCGAGACTTCCGCCGGTTCTTTCCACGGTAAGAACAGTCGTGTTGTCCATTCCTGCCGGCTTGAAGCAGTTTTCCTTTATGAACTCGTCAAAGAGCTGACCTGAAACTTCCTCTATGATTATTCCCAGCAGCTCATATGCGATGCTGCTGTACATGAAACCGTTCGTTCCCGGTTCCCACAGCATGTTTCGCTTGCACACTTCTTCATGAAAAGCGTAGTTTCTCAGCGCGTCAGGGTTTATCACCTTGTCGCCCCACTTCCACTCCCAGTCCTCTACAGGTACATCGTGCATGCCGGCAGTGTGACTCAGCAGCTGGTAAACTCTTACATCTTTACTCCTCTCGTCCTGCATCTTGAGAAAAGGCAGCAGATCCACCATCCTGTCGTTGAGGTCAATCTTCTTCTGATCGACGAGCTTCATGATACCCATCGCCGTGAACATCTTCGAAACCGATGCACAGTGAAACACGTCAGTATCCTTAAGCGGATCCTTCGTAAAAAAGTTCCTGTATCCTCTCGCCGCCGTGTATGAGACATCTCCCACGCTGACTCCGACCTGTACGCCGGGAACATCGTAGATGTCCAGCACCTTGTCCATGAAATTTTCACATACGTTATTGAATTTTGCTTTTTCTACAGCCATTATCGTGTTTTCCCTCCTAATCATGCAGGCGATACTTTTCATACAAAACGCCCGCTTTCGGGCTGGAAAAATCGTTCCTGCATGTATAATTTTAACATACTGCTGCTTACTTGCAAAATAATTTATCAATTCGAAATACCGTAAACAGCACGTCGTGACTCACCTGATATCCATGTAAAACTTTTCAGTCAGCGGCTCTATAGGAGCTTCTGTCGTATTTGCCAGTATCACCAGGACTGCATCGCATTCCGGGCAAGTCCAGAAGCTTGTTCTGAACCCCTCATCTCCGCCTTCGTGGCCAACGAACATATGCCCGTTCTCATGTCTGATAAACCAGCCCATACCCATAATTGCGGATTTGTCGGGAATGTCAACTCTCTCAGTCCACATTTTTTCATAGCTGTCTGCGGACACTGCCTTTTTATCCAGATTATATCTTCCCCATTTCAGCAGATCCGAAACATTAGAAGTCAGAGTGGAACTCGGCGCATGCTGCCTCGTATACGGGAACATGGACTCCAGCACGATCTTTCCATCTGCATCTTTTACATGAGGCATCGCGATCTTCGCCTTGTCTATATCTTCCAGGCTGAGACTTCCGCCAGTCCTTTCGAACGTCAGGAAAGTCGTGTCTTTCATGCCTGCCGGATCGAAAAAGTTTTCCTTTATATATGTCTCAAAAGGCTGTCCTGAAACTTCCTGGATCACAAGACCCAGCAGATCATATGCCATATCGCTGTACATAGGTGTACAGTTTCCAGGTTCGCCAAGCATCGGTCTGTCATTCACCTCATCTGAAAACGCATAGTTTTTAAGAGCATCTGCACCCGTCAGCCCCGCTTTCCAGCCAAGCTCACCGGCATCCTGCAGACCTGAGATATGGCTCAGCATATGATTGATCTCTATTTTTCGGCATCGTTTATCAGCAATTGACAAATACGGCAGCACATCCACCAGCTTGTCGTCAAGCCCCAGTTTTCCTTCTTCAACGAGCTTCATCACCGCTGTAGAAGTAAATGTCTTTGATATCGACGCGCAGTGGAATATCGTGTCCGCATCCATCAGCTCGCCGCTTTTTATATTTCTGCAGCCTCGGGCACCGGTGCAGATCTCGTCGCCTGCCATGATGCCTACTGCCAGTCCGGCCATACCGTCAAGATCAGCCGCTGCAAGGATCTCCTCACATATACGGCTGATTTCCATCGTCCCTTTTTCCATTGAAATAAATCTCCTTTTTCAGTATAATTATATTATATGATACCATAAAAGTTTGTTTTTTCAATGAAGCTGCCAACATGGCGGCTAGTATTTCAGGAGTAAAAAATGCAATACAGAACATTTAAAAAACTGAACAGAGAAGTTTCCCTGCTCGGAATGGGAGCGATGAGACTTCCTCAGACAGAAGACGGTCAGATCAACGAGCCTGAAGCTATCGACATCATCAGATCCGCAATAGATGCCGGCATAAACTACGTCGACACAGCATTCGGATATCACAACGGCAAAAGCGAAGGGCTGGTAGGCAAAGCGCTCAAAGACGGTTACCGCGAAAAGGTTCTGCTCGCGGACAAGATGCCTATCTGGCTCGCAAAGGACGAAGATCACATGAAGGAGATGTTCCAGACACAACTTGAACGTCTCGACACCGAATACATCGATATGTATCTGGTACACAGTGTCAACAAGCCAAACTGGAAACGCATCAAAAAGCTGAACCTGATGCCTTTCCTCGAGGAAATGAAAGCTGCAGGCAAAATAAAGCACATCGGTTTTTCCTTCCACGATTCATATGAGCTCTTCGAAGAAGTTCTGGATTCATATCCGTGGGAATTCTGCCAGATACAGCTCAATTATATGGACAAGGATATC
>CAVEWO010000234.1:0-3406 GCA_963619345.1 Bacteroidaceae bacterium | reverse complement strand
GACATCTTCTCTTCGTCAGCAAACTCGATAGCATGTTCCGGGATATCGAGGGCGTTCACGAGCTTCGTCATGTTAAGCTCTCTGTCGCCTCTCACGAAAGCTGCAACGTATCCGTTCTCGTTGCCGTCATTGTCATATGTCACGAAAAGCAGTGCTTTTATCGTCTGTTTCTTGTCTAAGCCGAGGAAATCCGCAACCTCCTCGATCGTCTTGGTTCCTGGAGTGTGCACTTCCTCCATAGGAAGCATCTCGATGTTGTCCTGAGCCTTTGCATCCACACACTCTGCCCTTTCCACGGTAGCAGCCATGGAACATTTCCCGCAGTATGCGATCTCGCTCTCGCCCACTTCCGAAATAGCTGTGAACTCGTGCGAATTGCTGCCGCCTATGGCACCAGTGTCAGCCTCTACAGGCCTGAAATAAAGTCCGCACCTCGTGAAGATCTTCTCATATGCTTCGTACATATCCTGATAGCTCTTGTCCAGGCCTTCCTGATCGCGGTCGAACGAGTACGCGTCTTTCATTATGAACTCTCTGCTTCTCATCAGTCCGAATCTAGGTCTTGCCTCGTCTCTGTATTTCGTCTGGATCTGGTAAAGGTTCATCGGCAGCTGTCTGTAGGAGTTTATGTCTGTCCTTACGATGTCTGTGAATATCTCCTCATGCGTAGGTCCTAGGCAGAACTCACGTCCGTGTCTGTCCTTTATTCTCCAGAGCTCAGGTCCGTATGCGTACCATCTGCCGGACTCCTCCCAGAGCTCAGACGGCTGGATAGCCGACATATGTATCTCCTGTCCTCCGGCAGCATCCATCTCTTCTCTGATTATTCCTTCGATCTTTCTCAGCGTCCTCCATCCGAGCGGCATGAAGCCGTAAACTCCTGACGCCAGTTTTCTGATCATTCCTGATCTCAGCATCAGTATATGGCTCGGGATCTCTGCTTCATTTGGAACTTCCCTGAGAGTCTTTAAATGCATCTTTGATAATTTCATCGGTTCTTTCTCCTTATCTGCATATGGAACATACCGCTTCAGCCGCGATCCCTTCTTTTCGCCCTACGAAACCGAGACGTTCAGTAGTCGTTCCCTTTATATTTATCCTGCTTTTATCAAGCTTCAAAACAGCTGCGATGTTTTCCCTCATCGCCTCCGTGTATGTACTTATCCTCGGCGCCTGCGCCATCACCGTGACGTCGGCGTTCACTACGGAATACGAATTCTTTTCGAGCAGTTCTCCCACTTTCTGCAGAAGCACCATGCTCGATATGCCGCGGTACTGTTCATCGGTGTCAGGAAAATGCTTTCCGATATCACCTAGCGCCGCAGCCCCCAGAAGCGCATCCATCAGCGCATGAGTCAGCACGTCCGCATCCGAATGACCTGCAAGTCCTTTCTCGTATGGTATCTTCACACCGCCAAGCACCAGATCTCTGCCCTCAGCGAATGCGTGCACGTCAAAACCTGTCCCTGCCCTGTACTCCATAGGCAAATCCTCTCTCGTCGTTATCTTTATATTGCCGTAATCACCTTCCGCTATAGCTACCGGATAACCGGCACGCTCTGCCAGCACGGCGTCATCAGTGCCATAGAAGCCTTCCGCAAAAGCCTTCTCATAAGCGTCCATGATATATTCCAGCCTGAAACCCTGCGGTGTCTGCACCGCAAAGTATTCGCTTCTGTCGACGCTCCGGCTCGTGCCGATCGCGTCCGTATTTTTTTTCGTGCAAAGCCCGCAGCTGCCGATATGCCTGAGACTGTCCTTCATAGGCACGCATGCTGCCGCCGCGCCGTTCTGCACTGTCTTTTCAATTACTCCCGTCACAGTCCGGCGAGTGACAAACGGCCTTGCCCCGTCATGTACCAGCACGTATTCCGTCTGAGGGCACATCGCCTTCAATGCCTTGAGTGCATTAAAGACAGAATCCTGACGCTCACTGCCGCCTCTGACTATCTTTTCCACTTTGCTGATCTCGTATTCACGGATCAGATCTGCACAGTGCTCTGTGTATTCTTCATTCGTTACAATAAAAATATGATCGACTTCAGGCATTGACGAAAAGACTTTCAATGTCTTTATCAGTATCGGTTCCCCGCCGATCATCATAAACTGTTTTGGGACAGGTCCGCCGATACGCCTGCCCTGTCCCGCAGCTGCTATGATCACTGAAACTTCCTTTTCACTATCCATGATGATGACCTCTGCCGTTTCCTGCAGGTTTTGCAAATATCATACGGCCTGCCGAAGTCTGCAGCACGCTTGTCACTATGACTTTTATCGTCTTTCCAATGAAACGTTTGCCATCCTCAACGACGATCATCGTGCCGTCGTCCAGATATGCCACCGCCTGATTGTTCTCCTTGCCTTCCTTTACAAGAGAAAGTACCATTTCCTCGCCAGGAAGCACCACGGGCTTGAGCGTATTCGCAAGCTCGTTTATATTGAGCACCTCCACGCCTTTTATTCCGGCCACCTTGTTGAGATTGAAATCATTCGTGACTACCTTGCCGTTCATTATCTGAGCGAGCTTCAGCAGCTTAACGTCGACTTCAGGTATCTCGTCAAGGGATTTTTCCCCTGTGCTGTTGTAGATCTCGACACCGTACTCATTCTGTATCTTGTTGAGTATGTCCAGACCTCTGCGTCCTCTGTTTCTCTTCAGCGCATCCGAAGAATCGGCGATATGCCTGAGTTCGACGAGCACGAATTCCGGTATCACTATCTGTCCTTCGATAAATCCCGTCTTCATTATATCGGCTATCCTGCCGTCGATTATCACGCTCGTGTCCAGGATCTTTGGCGTCGCATCCGACTTCGCCTTGCCGCCCCTGCCGCTTCCTGCGCCGCCGGTTCTCCAGCTCAGCAGCGAACCTCTGATGTCTTTGCCTTTTTTTGTCGCTATCACGATACCGAGATACCCGAGTATGATATATGTAATGATATTCAGGATCACATCAAGATACGGCACCTTTATGCCTACGTATATCTGGCTTATCAGAAATGCTATTATAAGGCCGGCTATAAGACCTACCGTTCCCATCACGATATCGTTCGCGGACATCTTCTGAAGATCTGACTCCAGGTTGTTTGCCATCTTGTTGCCCTGCTTTTTGAAAGCCGGAGTGAGCCGAAAAAAAATCAAACCAAATATAATTGCAACTAATGCGGAAATTATCATGTCCTGTATTTCCGAAAAATCGACCAGCTCTTTATGTCCTGCAAGTATTATCAGGAACTTTGTTAATGTGTATAATCCAAATCCCAATATTGCACCGGCAATCGTCAAAACAGCTCTTACCAGTTTCTGGAGCATCGTATCCCCTCCTCTCTGCTCTTTGTCTAGTTGTCCATAATGAGTATACCACAAATCCTGTACCTAGCCAACAAAATATGGTAGAATCAATACACA
>CAVEWO010000233.1:0-3433 GCA_963619345.1 Bacteroidaceae bacterium | reverse complement strand
CAACGCTGCTCAATGTCATAGGCGGACTCGACAAGGTGAACGGCGGCAAAGTGTTCGTCAATGGACAACGTATAACGCGGCGTTCATCCGGGAGAATAGATAAGATAAGGAATCTCAATATAGGGTATATATTCCAGAACTACAACCTCGTTGACAATATGACGGTATTCGAAAACGTCGCAGTCGCTCTCAGGATGGCAGGCGTTAAGGACAGGAAAGAGATCGAGGAAAAGGTCAACTACGTGCTGGAAAAGGTCGGGATGTACAGATACAGGAATCGTTATGCCGACATGCTTTCAGGCGGCGAGCGCCAGAGAGTCGGCATCGCCAGAGCCATTGTGAAAAACCCGGCTATCGTCATAGCCGATGAGCCTACGGGAAATCTCGACAGCAAGAACACACTCGAGGTGATGAACATCATAAAATCGATATCTCAGGAAAAGCTTGTGATACTGGTGACGCACGAGGAATCTCTGGCCCGGTTCTATGCGTCCAGGATAATAAGGCTGCTGGACGGGCAGGTGGTTTCCGACGAGGAAAACCTGAACTCCGAAGGCCTCGATTACCGCATCGAAAACAAGATATATCTTAAGGATATACAGGATCACAAGCGTATAAATTCACCGCAGTACAGCATCGATCTTTACAATGACGACAATAGCAGCATCGGTCTCGATATCGTCGTAAAAAACAGAAATATCTACATCAGGACGAAGTCTGCTGAAGACAGGATAGAGATCATAGACGATAATTCCAGCCTGGAGTTCGTGGACGATCACTACAGACACATGACAAAGGAAGAACAGGCTGCGAACAGCTTTGATCTGAATCGTCTCGAAACAGATGGCGTACGCAGGTATAAGTCGATAATAAATCCGGTCAGCATGTTCCGCAAAGGCTTCAAGACCGTTGCGAACTATAATGTGCTGAAAAAGATCCTGATGGTCGGCTTTCTGATCTCTGCCATGTTCATGACGTATGCGGTGTCGAATATTGCAGGAGTTATGAATATCACTGACGATGAATTCGTCAGCGCAGACAAATCCTACATCACGCTGGTGAGCAAGAAGACGGATTTGCAGACATACCTTAAATACGAAAACGATGACTCATTCAGCTATGTGCTGCCCGGAGATTCCAAGATTGTTATGCAAATGCCGTTCAGCAGCTATTTTCAGACCCGTTATGGATCTGCAAGACTCACGGGTTCCCTTTCGGATGCAGGCAAGCTGGATGCTTCAGAGCTGATAGCGGGAAGACTGCCGGAACAGAACAGCGAGATCGTTGTCGATAAGATGGTGCTGGACAGCGTCATAGACGATCAGATGAGTAAATCTGCAGGCTACGGCACGCCGAAGAGCTTTGTCGGCGGCGTGGTTCCGGTAAGCAATATGCCGGATTTCGTGATAGTCGGCGTCAGCGATATGAAAAGTCCGTGCATATATGCGAGCCGTGATGTTTTCGTAAATTTACTTGCCAATACAGGTTCTGCAGAAGATGGCGATCCGGACGACAATAGCAGTGGCGCTGGCGGCAGCGGACTGATAGATTACAGCCTCAAATCGTCAGCTGTCACGCTGACTAAGGGGAGCTGGCCCGTGAACGACTACGAGGTCATCGTAAACGAAAAGAATAAGGAAAACATGCCGCTAAATAAAGAAATATCACAGAAGGTGAACGGAACTAAACTCAAAGTGACCGGCTACTTCAAGGATAAGAATGACAGCGATTTTATGCTTGTAAATAACAATACTGTCAAGTATGATCTGATAAGAAATAAGGAAAATGTGACGCTGTGTCCTGTTGATAAGGACGCTTCACTCGAAAAGCTGAGAGCTGAAAAGGTAAATGTAAAAGACGTCTATGAGGACAGCAGGCAGCAGTATATGAGCATGATGTGGTCCTCTATGTTTTCGACACTCGTGATGGCCGGAGTTATACTGCTCATCTCGATTATCGAGATTTATCTGATAATAAGAGCTTCATTCCTGTCACGTGTAAAGGAAGTGGGAGTATACAGGGCGATAGGTGTCAAGAAGGGAGATATCTACAGGATGTTTACTGGAGAAATATTCGCCATCACGACGATAGCCAGCATGCCGGGATTCGCACTGATGACATTCTGCATGTACAAGATCTCAAAGATATCGTATTTCAGTGATGCTTTCCTTGTAACGGGAACGACATCAGTCATATGCCTTGCGCTGATATACGGTATAAATCTGCTGTTCGGACTGCTGCCGGTGATGAGAACGATGAGAAAGACGCCAGCAGCGATACTGAGCAGAACAGATGTGAACTGATGCTGGACGGATTTGAACCGATGCGGGACAGATGTGAAATAATGATAAAATAATGAGGACCCTGGATCAGGTCCTCAGGATACTCCACACGCACTCGAGCAAAGTCAGTGCAAGTATGATATTGATCACCCTGAAATGCTTTACATAGAATTTCTGGATGAAGACCCCTGCAGCTACCCATGTAGCCGTAGCGACAGATCCGATAGTAGCGATGAACATCTCAAAACCGAACAGCACCCAGAACGACATGCTGTAACCTGTGACGTATCCCGTAAGTGCGGTGATGCCGAACAGATAGATCTTTACATTGACGAATTGAAGAAGGAAGCCTTTTGCAAAGGAGGCAGAGGTTCCTTCTTCATCAGTCTCGGGCTTGCTGATCGCGATATGAAAGGCGAGCCACAGTATGTAGACTGCGCCGACGTATTTGATTACCATAAGAGCTTTAGGGATGATCGATCCCATGCCGAAAACCAGTATGCAGCATATCGTCTGGACTGTGTAGTAGCCGGCGAATATGCCAAGGAAAAGAGGCGTGCCTTTTTTCCAGCCGTAGTTCGTGACGGTGTTGAGTGCCAGTATGTTTCCCGGACCTGGTGTGAATGCATTGATAACTGAGTATATGAAAAAGTTAAGTAGTACATATCCAGGCATGTCGTGTCTCCTTGAAAGTCGCTGCTGACTCGTTAGTTGGTGCGGTCTATATGAAAAAGTCTGATTCTGTGTGTCTCGTGTAGTTTTCCTTCAGCATTTCCACGTGTGAGAGGAATGCGGGATCGTCGAAGTATTTTGCGTGTGTCGGGCACTGTTTAATGCAGGCCTGGCATTTCACGCAGATGCCGGTGACAAGTTTAGGGTCTTTGCGGGAAATCGATCCCATCGGACAGACGTCTGCGCACATACCGCAGTCATTGCAGAGTTCTTCTTTTGTTTTAGGCTTTGCCTTGAGGAAAACTGCGGGCTTGCCGTCGGTGCCGAGCGGTGTGTAGTAGTGTGTCACGGGTTCTTCTCCGTTCACTGCGACAGGTCCGGGTATGCTGTCAGGGGTTATTGCAAGTGCTTTTTCGGCAGCCTGACATGCAAAGGCACAGATATCGGCGATGTCGGCAGCATCAGGTCGTCCGGGTGCG
>CAVEWO010000232.1:0-3446 GCA_963619345.1 Bacteroidaceae bacterium | reverse complement strand
CATCAAGCTGATAGAATATGAGATGTATGATGACAACTGGAGAAAAGCCATGGAATATTGCAATGAAGCGATAGTGAACACACAGGATGCCGATAATTACCTGCTCAGGGCAAATTGTGAACTTGAGCTCGATATGGATGAAGCTTTTTCTGCGGATATAGCGGAGTTTGTACGGCACGGCGGAGATGAGAGAGACACATATGAGCTGTGCAGCAGATATGCCTTGAAAAACTGTGATTATGACAAGGCGATGGAGATATACAGAAAACAGCTTCGCAGCAGAGATCATAAAACGGTGCCCTGTTATCGCGAGATGGCAGTGTGCATGTGCAAACAGGGGAAGATCGAGGAAGCCTGCTCGCTGCTGAAATCTGCGATATCTACAGGAGGAAGGAATCCCGAATGGATACTTCTGCTGCTTGAAATACAGATGAACAACGGATTTTTCAGTGAAGCGGAAAGTACGCTGAAGCTGTACAAGGATGCTAATGATCTGGGCATTTTTGATGATTCGTACAACTATCTGACTGCAAAACTGGCGCTGCAGTCGGGCAAGATGATGAAGGCGTGTCATACGGCGGAAATGATCGCTTCGTACGACGGAGAAAAACTCTGTGCGCAGATCTATATGTTGGAAGGGAAATATCGAGGTGCGTCGCGCCTTTTCAAAAAACTGATAAGGAAAGAGCCGCAGGATACAGATAATTACGAGTGGATGACACTGTGCCAGGCTCTCTGGGGGAAGCAGAACAATGCGGTCGAATGGGCGGAGAAAGGCATGGAAGCATTTTTGCAAAAATATGATTCCATGGAAAAACTTTCAAGGCCGGATCAGCTGTATCAGTATGCGGTATTTTCGTTTTTCTCGGGGAATACACCAGATGCGTATTCTGCGCTGAGGAAAGCTGCAGACGCCGCACCATGTTATGAAAAGAGCTGCGGCGCATGCTACAAAGCTTATTACGGGACAGGCATCTGTAAAGCGTTCGAGGGTGATACAGGAAAGGCAGCAGCCGCTTTTAAGAAGGCGATGGAGCTGAGGCCGTACAATCCGGTGTGCGTGAGAATGTATAAAATGCTGTGCAGATGAGGCTCGTTTCGCTTTAAGGCTCTTATTAGTAATCAACGGGAAAACAGAAAATGACGGTAAACACAAAATGTGTTTGACCGTCATTTTTTCTCTGATGTAACGAGCATGATGCCTGTAATGAAGGTGATGCTCTTATGGTCGTATTCGTTGATATCCGGTGAACCCGGTTATTTTATCAGCAGCCCGATCCTCTCTCTCGTCCTGTTTTCGCCGAGGATCTGCTGTATCTCCCAGATGTCAGGCGACTGGCTCCTGCCCATGACAGCGATCCTGATGACTGTGCTCACATGACCGACATGACCCTTGTACTGATCCGGGTTTTTCTTGAAATCCTTAGGTTTTGCAGCATAGCCGAGTTCTTCGCCGATCGCACGGATCTTGTCGAACCACTGGCTCTGGTCGTCGCTGTGATCGTAAGTCTCGAGGTATTTTCTCAGTATCTCGGCAGCATCTTCGTCACTTACTTCGGCAGGTATGCTGTCTTCGATAACGAAGTGATCGTCGAAGAAATAGCTGATGAATTCGAATATCTGTTTTGCACAGATGAAATCCTTTCTAGGCTTCTTGCCGTCGCGGCCCAGATCGAGTATCTTTTCTATATATTCTTCGTGACCTTCCAGAAGCGGCAGGATCTCAGGCCTGAATTCCTTCGCCCATCCGATGAGGAAAGCGCAGAGCTCCTTTGCAGGGATCTTCACGAGTACGTCCTTTGAGATGTCATTGAGCTTGTTCAGGTCGAACAGCGCTCCGCCGCTGCTCATTTTTTCAGTCGTGAAATGAAAGTCTTCGGCAGGAGCGTCAGGATTTGCTATGCGCCATTCTTCGAAGTTCGAATTCAGGATAGTCAGCAGGTATTCCTTTACAGCCTGAGGATGGTAGCCTTCCTGTCTGTAGTAGTCGAGCGACAGTTCAGGATCCTTTCTCTTGCTGAGCTTTCTCTTGTTGCCGTTGTCCAGCTTCAGGAGCTGTGCTGTGTGGCAGTATATCGGCATGTCAAAGCCGAGTTTTTCAAATAGTTCAACGTGTATAGGCAGCGACATCAGCCACTCTTCGCCTCTTACAACGTGAGTCGTTCTCATGAAATGATCGTCGACAACATGTGCAAAGTGGTAAGTAGGTATACCTGTCGCTTTGAGGATTACGATATCCTGGTCGTTTTCCGGCATGGAAAGCGTACCCCTTATGGCATCCTCGACTTTTATGTGTCGGATCTCATCTGGCGGCAGATCGTGGCTGCCGGATGATTTGAGTCTTACGACGTAAGGCTTGCCGGCTTTTATGTTCGTTTCGATCTCCTCATAAGAGAGGTTTCTGCTCTTTTCTGCATATTTTCCATAGATGCCTGTCGTTTCCTTGGCTGCTTCCTGAGCGTTCCTGATCTCAGCGAGCTCGCTCTCTGTCAGAAAACATGGGTAAGCGAGGCCTTTTTTTACGAGGTCTTTGACAAAGCACTGATATATCTCGCCTCGTTTGCTCTGGAAATAAGGTCCGTAGATGCCTTTTTCACCGTCAAGGAGAGCGCCCTCGTCGAAATTTATATCGAAAAAGCGCAGCGAGTTGATGATCGTTTCAACAGCGCCTTCGACGTATCTCTTGTCGTCAGTGTCTTCTATACGGAGATAGAAAACGCCGTTTGACTGGTGTGCCAGCCTTTCATCGACGAAAGCTCCGTAAAGGTTGCCGAGGTGGATAAAGCCTGTCGGACTTGGTCCGAGTCTTGTCACCATAGCACCTTCGGGAAGGTCTCTTTTCGGGAACATCGTTTCATAGTCTTCGGGAGTCTTGTCTATAGCAGGAAACAAAAGCTCCGCAAGTTTATTGTTATCCATATTGATTCTGCGGCAGTACAGCGCGTTCTGTGATCTGCTGAGGCCGCGTCTCCTTTCATTTACATACCTGTTTATTTTATCAGTTATCATGGTATGTTGCAATAGAAGAAAAAGCGGCGGTGCAGGGCTGCAAAGAAAAAGCGGCGCGCTGCCTGGGCGTGCCGCCTGATGTGGCCGTGAACGGCCGGTCTTCTTTTATCCGCTTATTTGAATTTCTTCCAGAGTATGCGCAGTGAGTTGAGTATGCAGATCATCGCAACGCCTGTGTCGGCGAAGATCGCAGCCCATATGTTTGCGAGACCTATCAGACCGAGAACGATCACGAGCAGCTTTACGAAAAGCGCTATGATGATGTTCTGCACTGCGATGCTGTTGGTGCTCTTTGCGATGCTGATCGACTGAGGTATCGATTCTACTGACGAATTCATGAACACGACATCGGCAGCTTCGATAGCAGCATCAGCGCCGCTTCCCATTGCAGCTCCGACGTCAGCACCTGCCAGAACAGGTGCGTCGTTTATACCGTC
>CAVEWO010000231.1:0-3458 GCA_963619345.1 Bacteroidaceae bacterium | reverse complement strand
ATTTCAGACTACGAAGACAGGCAGTACTCCATACAGGAGCTGAGTACTGTAAAAGCTGTCGTGACAAAGAATGACGGCTCGGAGCACACGCATATCGGCCTCAACGAGATCGTTATAAGGAGCAGACAGTCGTACTCCGTGCATCTCGATATTTCCATCGGCGGCAAGCCTATCGAGCGCTTCAGCGGAGACGGCATCCTGATCGCAACGTCGGCAGGAAGCACAGCCTACAACTACTCGCTCGGTGGTTCCATCGTAGATCCGCGGCTGAAGCTTCTTCAGGTCACACCTATAGCACCGATGAACACTACTGCATACCGTTCGTTCACATCGAGCATACTGCTGCCTGCCGAGCTGTCCCTGGGAGTAGTTCCGGAACGCAGCGACAGCAGGATATTCATCATGAATGACGGTTTCCAGACGAGCTACTCTGACATACGCGACATACAGGTCATGATATCGGAAACATCAGTACACCTGATGCGATTCAAAAACTACGATTTCTGGGACAAGGTCAAGAGCAAGTTCCTGTAGCTGCGACCCGTCAGACCAGCCGTACAGACTGCCGGCCATTGAGCAGCTATGGTATTTCACTTGCCGGACAGGCTGTACGAAAGACTTATAAATTTGAAAGGCATACAAAGATAATGACAGATTTTATCCATACAGTTACTCCAGAAGATGAAGGTCTGGAACTAAAAGATATAATGCGAGGACACTTTGATTTTTCCTCCAGGCTTAGAAACAAAATAAAACGCGGAAAGCTCGTGATGCTCAACGGCATCCAGACTCCGGGCTGGATCAGGCCTGCCGTGGGTGATGTGATAAAGATCACGCTTCCCGATGAAAAGAGCAGCTTCGAGCCGCAGAACATACCGCTCTGCCCCGTGTTTGAAGATGACGACCTGCTGATAATAAACAAGCAGCCGGGACTCATCGTCCATCCGACCAAGGGCCATCCTTCAGGTACGGTCGCGAATGCGCTCATGTACTACATGGAGCAGACAGATCAGTCCTTCAAGATAAGGTTCGTGAACAGACTCGACATGGACACGTCCGGTCTGCTGGTCATTGCGAAAAACGCATACTGCCAGAACGACTACACGCACCAGATGAAGGCTAATCTGGTCAGAAAACGCTATGTAGCGATCGTAAATGGCATCGTCGAATCGGATTCCGGTACGATAGACCTGCCGATCGGCAGACCCGATCCCAAAAACGTCAGACGCGGCGTGATGGAAGGCGGCTCGCCGTCAGTCACCCGCTACACAGTTCTGCAGCGTTTCCCGCGCATGGGCTACACGCTCGTGGAGCTCATCCTCGAAACCGGACGCACGCATCAGATACGCGTACATATGTCGCACATAGGCCACCCAGTGCTTGGAGACTGGCTTTACGGAGGAGAGAACGTGAACCTGATCGAAAGACAGGCGCTGCACGCCGCGACACTGGTCTTTACACATCCTATAACAAAAAAACAGCTGACACTGAACGCTCCGCTGCCCGACGACATGCAGAGCGTACTCGACAGACTTGTATGATATGCGTCAGTAAAAAAACAGAACAAATCATATATCCGGGTACCATCGGAAAGCAAATAAACCCTTTCACAGAAATCACTGCACTGCGCAGCCTTTCTGCTGAAAGGGCTTTTATTTTCATCTGCTGCTTTTGTTTCACCGATCCGCAGTATCCCAAGCCGTACGTACATTGGTATGCTGACGTTCCGTTCGCACTCCGTCCATGTTCCGGCTCTGGTGGTTCCGGCTCCGCTGATTTCAGTCGAGGATCTCCTCTATCGTCTTTTTCTTGAGTTCATCTATCAGGATTTTCTGTATCCTTTCGATTTCCTGATGAACCTTGCACGGCATGCTGTCAGGGTTCCTGCTGCAGTCCTCTTTCATGCAGTGAAGGATCGCAAGATCATCCTCAGTGATTTTTACCACATCATAAAGAGTCAGTTCGCTCAGCGGTCTGTTAAGATAATACCCGCCCTGATTGCCGCGCTCTGATTTCACCAGGCCGGCCATCTCCAACTCTCTCAGTATCTTATATGCAAAAGCCTTCGGGATCTCTTCCGCCTGACATATTTCACGTACATTATGAACTTTGCCGTCATGCAAAACACGGCAGATTCGCATAGCATAATCGCTTCTTCTTGTAATAAGCATCTTTTATACACACTCCAAGCTTTTATTTTCATTATCGAAATAATAATGTAACATATTTTGTAATTTAAAGCAATTATTTAAAGCAATTATACTTTTTAAAATGTGTGATAAATATTTCCTGCGGTCTCAGTACAGAGAATCAATTATAGAAACAGCAGCAGCAGAACGGACAGAACTCCTGCAGCCCCCAGTAGCAGATAAATCATTTTGATCTTCTTGCGGGCTTCATCTTTCCATAATATTTTCATATAGCCTTTCAGTGGGATCCGTCTGTCCTTTGCATTTCCGCTCAGCTTCATTGATCCGTCAGCTTCTTTAATGTAAATATACGGATGATTATAAGCATCCTGACGATACATTTTAATATATACCGTCGGTATAACAGCAAACATGAATATCAGCCAGATGGCACCGTTTACCAGCTGAAGCTGCCCGAGAGCGATAAGCGGATGTGCCCAGGCTCCGAGCATAATAACTTTGATAAGAAATGCCGCCAGATACGGAAGAATTACCAGGAAAACACATTTTGCAATAATCCCGATCACTCTGACCGGCGGATAAAAACGAATATTCACCGAAGCACGAACACCGTTTATGATTTCATAGAATGACGGAATATTCGGGAACGGGTTTTTAAATACATCCTCACCCTCTGTGATCTTCAGTCCATCAGCTTCCCTGTATGCAAGGGAATTGGAAGAAGATAAAATAATCCTCGTCACTTTCTTTTTGATCTCATCACGCATTGCGGCAAATATAATCATTCCTAAAACACATGTAATCATAAGCGGCAGACCGACTCGATTCTGGAATGTCTCCTGTGTGCGGCATATCCAGAAACTGACTGCCAAAGCTATAGCAGTAAGGATAGCCGGCTCCCTTAATTTAATAATCTGCGTCTTCGTTCTCTCCAGAGAAACTGCAACTTTCCCGGTCTGTCCGTTGACAACTGCAAAGAGTTCCCCTGTCTGAATAAAATACATAGGAACCAGCACGGGTGCACTCATCAGATTCTCTGAACTCAAGTCAAGCTCGCAGCCCTTGGTCTGCATGACCTTTTCGACGTAAGGTCTGTAGCCCTCTCCGATTTCCTCCATTACTCTCTCACTGGTTCTGAAATCGGAAATATCCTGGAGCCTTGCTTTGTGACCTGCGATATATCCGTGCTCAAATGGAATCAGTCCGTTCGGGTCAAAGGGTTCCGCTGCCTCAAGAACCATGTTGTCAAGGTTTTCCGCAGTGCAGACCACACTGCCTTCCAGATAGCCGTCACAATGATATATCCTT
>CAVEWO010000230.1:0-3472 GCA_963619345.1 Bacteroidaceae bacterium | reverse complement strand
GTTGATATACTACCACTTGTTTTTTTATGTGTCAAGAAAAAATTTAACAAAAGACCGCTTGCCGCATTCTTGTCACGAATGTAAATATTATTTACGGTCTTTTTTCAGTTATCTGATCTCCCTGCATATATACTGCAGTCTGACTTCACTGTTCTTTTCCATGATCTTCTCCAGCGCGTTTATATCACTGCCTGAAGAAAATGCCTCTGCAAACCTGTCGAAGCTCTGCACCAGTCCATCCAGCAGACCCGTCTGCGGCTGATATCTGAACTCATAGATATCGCAGTGCTCAAGTCCGAATTTCTCTATCATATCGTTCACGGCATCGTCGTATGTATCCACCACTCCGTCGATGAGATTTATGGATTCTGCCTGTTTCGCAGTGTATATCCTGCCGTCAGCGATGCTTTTGACATAGTCCGCATCAAGTCCTCTGCCATCGGCCACTATTGAGACAAACTGCTCGTACGATTCATCTATCATGCTCTGGAATATCTGTTTCTGTTCATTGGTAAGCGACGACGTCATGCTTCCCATCGCTTTGTTCTTTCCGGAAGTTATCGTCTCCACTTTTATGCCGTATTTCTCCAGCAGACCCGACACATCGTAAAGCGTACCCATCGTCACTCCGATCGATCCTGTCCTGCAGTTTCTGTTCGCAGTGATCCTGTCGGCAGATGCCGATATATAATACCCGCCGGAAGTCGCCTGCGATGCAAAATACGCATATACAGGCCGTTCAGTGGTCTCCTGGTATTCCTTTATTTTCAGATACAGCTCGTCGCTTTCATACACCCCGCCTCCCGGAGTATCCACATAAAGCATCAGCGCCTCATTGTCACTGTTGCCCATCATGCCCTGCACCGCGTCGAGTGCAAACTGATGGTTATATGTATCGTCGCTCTCACTTATCGTTCCTTCAACATAGAGCACTCCGACATGAGTTCCTCTCACTGATGCTGCGCCACTGATATCTTCAGCACTGCCTATCAGGGATGACATCGATGCCGTAAATGCAATGATGCCTCCCAGAAACATCAGCCCGCCGATGATGCAGGCTATTATTATCAGCGCTTTATTTCTGCTTTTTTTTGTATTTACATGCCAGGCATCCTGCGCCGCATGATACTCAGGATGCGGCTGTCCGGCGCCTCCGCCGTACGGAGGCATGCCGCTGTTAAAACCATTATTGTTCATATCGATGATCTGTTATCCTGTAAATCGTGCCTATATGCTCTTATCTGCGATCTCTTTGAGCAGCTTTGCCTGCAGTTCGTCGGGAGTCATCTCGCCGAGCTCGCCGGCCTTGCTGGATCTTACAGTCAGGTTTCCTGCTTCGACCTCTCTCTCGCCGATTATGCACATATAAGGAGTTCTTTCGTTTCTGGCTTCTCTTATCTTGTATCCGATCTTTTCATTTCTTATATCTGCTTCAACACGAAGACCCGCTTCCTCGAACTTCTTAGCCACTTCGAGAGCATAGTCTGTAAACTTTTCTGTTACAGTGAGCAGCTTCACCTGTACCGGTGCAAGCCAAAGCGGGAATTTACCTGCGAAATGCTCGATCAGGATACCGATGAATCTCTCTATCGATCCGAATATTACTCTGTGTATCATTACAGGTCTGTGCTTTTCACCGTCAGAACCTATATAAGTTATATCAAATCTCTGCGGCATCTGCATGTCCAGCTGGATAGTACCGCACTGCCATGTCCTGCCGAGCGAGTCTTCCAGGTGGAAGTCGAGCTTAGGGCCGTAGAATGCGCCATCGCCTTCGTTGATAACAAACGGCACTCCTATACTTTCCATAGCCTCTCTGAGCGCTGTCTCTGCAGTTTCCCATTCCTCGTCGGTTCCCATCGAGTCTTCCGGCCTTGTGGAAAGCTCAATATGGTATGTGAATCCGAACATGTTGTATACGTCATCGATAAATTTCACTACGCTGATCACTTCATCTCTGATCTGTTCAGGCAGCATGAAAATATGCGCATCGTCCTGAGTGAATGTCCTTACTCTCATCAGCCCGTGCAGTGCACCTGAAAGCTCATGTCTGTGCACCTGCCCAAGTTCTCCCATCCTGATAGGGAAGTCTCTGTACGACCACATCTTTCTCTTGTACACGAGCAGTGAACCCGGACAGTTCATCGGTTTTATCGCATAGTCTTCACCGTCTATCTTCGTAAAGTACATGTTGTCCTTGTAGTGATCCCAGTGGCCTGAAGTTCTCCAGAGCTGTTCGTTCATGATGAGAGGAGTCTTGATCTCTTCGTAGCCTCTTTTTCTGTGCTCGCTCTTCCAGAAACTTTCGAGCTCGTTTCTTATGATCATACCCTTAGGCATAAAAAACGGGAATCCCGGTGCTTCTTCATAAAGCGCGAACAGATCCATTTCCTTTCCGATCTTCCTGTGGTCTCTCTTCTTTGCCTCCTCAAGCTTAGCGATATAATCATCGAGTTCCTGCTGGCTAGGAAAACATGTTCCGTAGATCCTCTGCAGCATTGTTCTGTTTGAGTCACCTCTCCAGTATGCGCCTGCAACGCTCTGCAGCTTTACAGCCTTGATCTGCCCTGTCCTCTCCATGTGAGGTCCAGCGCAAAGGTCAACGAAATCCCCCTGCTGATAGAATGAGATTGCCTCGTCCTCAGGCAGGTCTTCGATCAATTCGACTTTGTAGTCCTCACCCTTGCCGGCCATGAACTTTATCGCTTCTTCTCTAGGGAGTTCGAATCTTTCCAGCGGATAGTTCGCCTGTATCACTTTCTTCATTTCCTTCTGTATCTTCAGAAGATCCTGATCGTTGAGCTTGTGCTCCATATCGAAATCGTAGTAGAATCCGTTTTCTATCGCAGGTCCGATCGCCAGCTTCGCATCCGGCCACAGTTTCTTGACAGCCTGTGCCAGGATGTGTGATGTCGTATGTCTGTAACGCAGTCTTACCTGTTCGTCTTCAAAATTTATTTTTTCCTTTGCCATTTCTTCTTCTCCTCTTTATCTCTCGTATTTATCAAGCGCAAGCTTTATCAGCCTGTCAATAAGTTCATCGTATGGTATGCCTGACGTCTCCCATAGTTTCGGGTACATGCTTATGCTCGTGAATCCCGGGAGTGTATTTATCTCATTGAAAACAACTCTGCCGCCTTCCTCAAGGAAGAAGTCCACTCTTGACATCCCCGAGCAGCCCATCGTCTCATAAACGCTTATCGCCTTGTCCTTTATCTCCTGCTCTTTTTCAGGCTCCAGATCCTTTACGATAGCTGTATGCGACTTGCTGTTTTCATATTTCGCATTGTAATCATAAAACTCATTTGCCGCGAAGATCTCTCCTATGCACGATGCCTGCGGTTCTTCGTTTCCGAGCACTGCCACTTCGATCTCTCTGCCGGTTATAGCTTCTTCTACGAGCACCTTGCAGTCCTCTGCGAATGCCAGCTGAAGAGCCTTTTCCAGATCCTCCGCACGCTTTACCTTGCTT
>CAVEWO010000229.1:0-3475 GCA_963619345.1 Bacteroidaceae bacterium | reverse complement strand
GGGAAAAAGATCTCAATACCTGGTCGGTACCGTATCTGCCGCTCGATCCGCAGGACGTCGGCAGAGAGTACGAGGCAGATGTCATCCGTATCAACAGCCAGTCCGGCAAGGGCGGCATAGCATACATCCTGGAGCACAACTTCGGATATGTGATCCCGCAGCCGATGAGGGAAGAGATCGGCTACATGGTGAAAGACATCTCCGACAAGGAACACAAGGAGCTCACACCGGTCGAAGTGTACCAGGCATTCGCAAAGGAATATGTCAACGTGTTCGACCCGATCGACATCACAGATGCGACATTCAGGAAAGCTTCGGATTTCAAGTCGAACGATGGTATGATCGCAGACATCAAGGTCCGCATCGCAGGCAGAGTCTACGCTTTCGAGGCAGTCGGAAACGGTCGTCTGGATGCGATCAGCAATGCGCTTAAAATGTCGCCGTACACTTTTGACTATAAATTCGTCACTTACTCAGAACATGCGCTTTCAGCAGAGTCAAGTTCAAAGGCTGCAGCTTATGTATGCATCGAGGATCATGACGGCAACACTTTCTGGGGCGTGGGAACTCATGAAGACATCATCCTTGCGTCGGTAAACGCTCTGGTAAGCGCACTCAACAGACAGAACAGAAAAGATCACTTCGTTGAATAGTCCGCAGTGTCCGTTTCGCAGAAAGGCATCCGGGCTGACAGTGCCGCAGGCTGCGTTCCGCAGGGTGCGGGATCAGTACGAAAAAGCGGACAGGCAGATTTGATATATCAGTTGAATAAAGGAGGAATATGATATGGGAATGACAATGACCCAGAAAATACTGGCGGCTCACGCAGGACTCGATAAAGTCGAGGCCGGGCAGCTGATCAGAGCAGATCTCGACATGGTGCTCGGCAACGACATCACGACGCCGGTTGCGGTGAACGAATTCGAGAAAGCCGGATTCGACGGCATCTTTGACAGGGAAAAGATATCGCTGGTAATGGACCATTTCACACCGAACAAAGATATAAAAGCAGCAGAACAGTGCATGAAGTGCAGGACTTTTGCAAAGAGATTCGACGTGAAGAATTTCTTTGACGTCGGCAGGATGGGCATCGAGCATGCGCTCCTTCCTGAGCAGGGGATCGTAAAGGCAGGCGACTGCATCATCGGAGCAGACTCACACACATGTACATATGGTGCACTCGGAGCATTTTCCACTGGAGTGGGAAGCACCGACATGGCTGCGGGGATGGCAACAGGACAGGCATGGTTCAAGGTGCCTGAAGCTATAAAATTCAACCTCAAAGGCAAGCTCAGCGAAAACGTGACAGGCAAAGACGTGATACTGCACATAATCGGCATGATCGGCGTAGACGGCGCGCTTTACAGATCCATGGAATTCATGGGAGAAGGACTTGCGAGCCTTTCCATGGACGACAGACTCTGCATCGCGAACATGGCGATCGAAGCAGGCGCCAAGAACGGCATCTTCATGGTCGACGAAGTGACAGAAAATTACATGAAGGGCAGAGTGCAGGGAAAATGGAAGGTATATACTCCTGACGACGATGCAGAGTACGTGGAAGAATACGAGATCGACCTTTCCGCACTGAAGCCGACGGTTTCGTTCCCGCACCTTCCTGAGAACACGAAGACGATCGACGAGGTCGGCGATGTGCCTGTCCAGCAGGTTGTCATCGGATCGTGCACGAACGGCAGACTCGAGGACATGGCACTCGCAGCAAAGATCCTCAAGGGCAGGAAAGTGCATGATGACGTAAGAGCGATCATCATACCGGCAACACAGCAGATCTACAAGGACTGCATCAAAAATGGATACATCGATACATTCATCGATGCAGGATGCGTCGTATCAACACCGACATGCGGTCCATGTCTCGGCGGGCACATGGGTATCCTGGCAGCAGGGGAGAGATGTGTCGCAACGACGAACAGAAACTTCGTGGGAAGAATGGGACATGTAAAATCAGAAGTTTATCTGGCAAGTCCGGCTGTAGCGGCTGCATCAGCTGTTACAGGAAAGATCAGCGGGCCGGACGAGCTGTAAAGGATGCAAGGAGGAGAAAGATATGAAAGCACAAGGAATCGTTCATAAATACGGAGACAACGTCGATACAGACGTTATAATCCCTGCAAGGCATCTGAACACAGCGGATCACAAGGAGCTGGCAAGCCACTGCATGGAAGATATCGATGCGGATTTTGTAAATAAAGTAAAGCAGGGCGACATCATGGTAGGCGGAGAAAACTTCGGCTGCGGATCGTCCAGAGAACATGCGCCTATCGCGATCAAGGCGAGCGGCATCGACTGTGTCATCGCGAAGACATTTGCGAGGATCTTCTACAGAAACTCCATCAACATCGGGCTGCCGATCCTGGAGTGCCCGGAAGCGAGCGAAGGCATCGACGCAGGCGATAAGGTGTCTATCGACTTCGACACAGGCGTGATCACAAACGAGACGAAGGGCGAGACGTACCAGGCTCACCCGTTCCCTGAATTCATCAAGGACATCATGGCAAAGGGCGGATTAATGAACAGCATCACGGGCAAATAGCCGCGCATCAGCATAAAGCGGCACAATCGCATAAAGACTCATAAAGACAAGGAGAATCGATATGAACTATAAAATAGCAGTTGTTCCCGGCGACGGCATCGGCCCTGAAGTCGTAGGACAGACACTCAGGGTGCTGGACAAGGTCGGAGAAAAATACGGACACACATTCGAATACACTAAAGTGCTGGCAGGAGGCTGTGCGATCGACGCAGCAGGAAAATGCCTGCCGCAGGAAACGATAGATATATGCAAAGCCAGTGACGCAGTGCTCCTCGGCGCTGTAGGCGGCTGGAAATGGGATACTCTCCCGGGCAGCGAAAGACCTGAGATGGCTCTTCTCGGCCTGAGAAAAGAACTTGGCCTCTTTGCAAACCTCAGACCTGCGCTTTTATTCGAGCAGCTCGCAGACGCATGCCCGCTGAAGCCTGAGATCGTAGAGGGCGGCCTCGATATCGTGGTAGTGCGCGAGCTCACAGGCGGCATCTATTTCGGCGAAAAAGGCACGAAAGAGACAGATCTTGGCCCTGCAGCATACGACGTGGAGCAGTACGCAGAGGAAGAAGTCAGACGAATCGCAGAAGTCGCATTCGACATGGCGATGAAGAGAAACAGGAAAGTTACAAGCGTAGACAAGGCGAACGTGCTGGAGAGCTCGCGTCTGTGGAGAAGAGTAGTCGCTGAAGTCGGCGAAAAGTACCCTGAAGTCGAGCTGAACAACCTTTACATAGACAACGCCGCAATGCAGATGGTGAGAAATCCGAAGCAGTTTGACGTGATCGTGACGAGCAACATATTCGGAGATATCCTTTCGGACGAAGCCAGCATGATAACGGGATCGATCGGCATGCTGCCGTCAGCAAGCCTTGCAACAGGCAACTTCGGCATGTACGAGCCGGTCCACGGTTCGGCACCCGATATCGC
>CAVEWO010000228.1:0-3482 GCA_963619345.1 Bacteroidaceae bacterium | reverse complement strand
ATACAACACTATTGCTTACATTATCTAATTTATTCAAATTATTGCTGATATCCGTCATCTCAATTCTAAATCCGTTTAATTTGATCTGCGTATCCTTACGAGCAACATAATAAATTAGTTCATCCTTTTCAAAAACAAGATCACCTGTATGATATCCTTTTCGACCACCTCCCGCATCGAAAAACACCTTATCTGTCTGTGCTTTATTATTGATATAGCCTTTGCTGATGCTATCGCTAACAACCACCAACTCACCAATTTCACCAGATTTCACAGGGTGATCTTGCTCATCTACAATGCTATACTCTCCATCATCTAAAATCCTGCCAATTGGAAGAGATTCTTTTTTCTTTATAAGATCCTTTGTGATCTCACATGCGCTTAGCAACACAGTTCCTTCCGTAGGTCCGTATCCATTGATCATTTTAACATTATTGAACTTTTCAATAATCGATGATGCTAATTCTTTTGTAAACACTTCTCCTGCCAGAACAACTAATTCCAGATCCGGAAGCAATTTATCTGTAAATGAGTTATCCAACATACATATTTCAAGTAATGTCGGCGTTGATATCCATGCAGAAATACGACTTTCTTTCAAAAAAGCAAACAGCTCTGACATATTTTCCAACATCTGTTTATCAATACAGAATAATGTGTTACCCTTAGGCATATAAATATATAATGGCATCACAGAAACATCAAATGAATAAGATACTTGATTAAGTATAACTCGGTTCTCCTGCGATAATTTGCACTTTTTACCAAACCATCCCACGAAATTCAAAATATTTTTCTTAGTGATTTGAACTCCCTTTGGTCGACCGGTGCTGCCGGATGTAAATAGAATATAGCAATTATCTTCGTACCCTACATAATGTACAGGATCCACGCTTACAAGTTCATGATATTCAAACAGCTTATTTACTTCTTCAGAATATATTACTCTGGTATCTGTAAATTCAAAATCGGTATCTGCAAACACAAATAAAAATTCAGCCTCCAACTCATTTACAATCTCTTCAACACGATGAACCGGATAAGTGATATCTAATGGTACATAAGCTCGTCCCGACTTTAAAGCCGCTATCATCAGGACAACAATTTCAATATCTTTGTTCCCATAAATAACAACAGGTGTATTACTCTTACTGTTGTTTAAAATCCAAGCTGCTATTTTTTCGGACTTTCCCCATAAATCCGCAAAGGTTATTTTTCTGTCTCTATGGATAAGCGCTATCTGCGTATTATTTTTTCTCACATTCAGCTCATCTAAAATCCAGTATGCGTTATCAATTGTATTCGTCATTTTTCCTCACATAATATATAATTCAAATTTAGCTTTTTTAAATACTGCAAAACAGAGTACTCTGCTGAGTCTTCCTGAACTTTATTTTACTACACATAATATCTAAAGTACATACTGTAATTTGTAAGTCCAGCGTTAATAACTATCTTCTCAGATTCAGTCAGCATCTTCATTAATTTGCTAAAGTGTACAATCTTCCTTCTCCCAGTCCGTCTCCAGTATCAGGAACATGTAGAAGCATGCGAAGAACCGATTCAGAATAAACAGGCTCTCAAAACAATTGATTGCAAAAACGAACACAAGCATCAGGTACCAGTTGCCTTTTTCAAGATTTTTCGAGCACCCGATGTGCTGTATAAGTATTGCGATGAACAGAAGAAGCCCCAGCCATCCCGCGCCGGATATCATGCTTATATAGCCATTGTGCGGTCCATATCCTGCGGCATTAAAATATATAAGATTTTCATTATTTTTTTCAAAATCTTTGAGAAAGTCTTTCCTTGCTTGCTGCTCAAGTTTCAGGTTTCCTTTACCGAACAATAAATCGTCTTGTTGTGTAATAAAGCACTCTTTCCATATAGTATATCTGCTGCTGCTTAATTGATCTAAATTATATTCAAACATTTGATATGTTAACTGCGTCTTGTTTACATAATTAGCTATAATTCCATATATAGGCACGAGTGTCAGAACCATAATACATAAGGCCACTATCGTAAATTTCTTCACATCGATTTTAGGTACTAATTTTTTTATTATAAAAAACAGCACGACAGCAGCTATTCCTACATCTGCTGCTCTCGAACCGAAATACACGAGTGCGCAAACATTATAAATACCGAAAACGATAACGGCTTTTTTCGACAAAATATCTTTGCGATATAAAACAACTGCCAGAACTATGGAAAAGCCAGCCATTATGCCTGCTGTATTTATATTGCTGAAAAGAGCTGCAGTGTTTGCCTTGTCATAATACGAAAACTCAATTATAGCATCTTGTATTCCCGATCCAAAATGAGGCATCAGCAGAAAAATCACCGCACACAAAGCCGTTGCTATCATTTCGAACCATATAAAAAATTTCACATAGAATCTGTTTCCTAATCTTGAGTCCACCGTGAATCCACAGATACCTATAAGAAAAAACATTTCAAAGCATATCGTACGTATCACGCTGTAATCAAATCCACACTGCCATAACGAAATCAACCTTACGATAAAATATGCGATCACCAGTATATTGCTTTTTATCCAGGGCTGCAGCCGTTCCCTCGGTGCTGATAACAGATAACATGCAACTATTAGAAGTATCAATATCGCTATTATGTTCTGTATAGTCTCTATGCGCTCGTCTATCCACAAATTGATTACTGTATTCGTACATATGAACAGCACTGCCATCAACGGCATCAGTATCCTGCTACTCACTGAATGCAGTCTGTTCAGCCATGAACTCGTATAAACTGTTTCCATTAGATTTCTGCCTTTCTTTATCCTGTAAATCATCTGCTCCAACGACAGATCGAACTTTTCAGCACTGACGCTTCGTCTGGATTTTACCATAAACCACAACAGGAAAAAAGGATATCTTCACACAAACGAAGATACCCGCTTATTTACTTCTCTGATTTTATTTAAAAAACTTATTTATCCCATTTACTACTGTGTCAATATCTTCATCTGTCAGATACGGATGCATCGGCAGTGAAAGCACTGTATCACACAGTTTCAGCGTGTTCGGAAACTCCGCATCATCATATGCCTGTCCTGCAAAAGCCTCCTGTCTGTGCATAGGTTTCGGATAATATACCATGCTAGGGATGCTTTCAGCTTTCAGTGCCGCCTGCAGATCGTCTCTTGTTTTTCTGTCACTGAGCTGTATCGTATACTGCGCCCAGCTGGAGTAAAAACCTGCAGGTATCACAGGAGTCTTCACCTTTTCTCCAAGTGCTGAAAGCTTTTCCGTATACTTGTCAGCGGCCTTGTTTATATCTACAAGCTCATAATCATCGAATGCCCTGAGCTTTACATCCAGAACTGCCGCCTGGATCGTATCAAGTCTCGAATTCAGACCTATCCTGACATTATCGTATTTCATCTCGCCTTTACCGTGTACTCTGATAGACTCGAGAAGCGCTGCGATTTCATCATCATCAGTGAAGACAGCACCCCG
>CAVEWO010000227.1:0-3485 GCA_963619345.1 Bacteroidaceae bacterium | reverse complement strand
GGCCAGTGCAAGCCCATATTCATCTACATTGTAGCTGTATGCTCCTTTGATTTTTGTGATCTTGTGGATACCTCCAGCAACCAGCGCAACCATATTAATCCAGAAAATATCCTGCATCCCGCTGCCTGTGATGGTGCACCCGGTTTCCTTTGCAAGCGCATCCAGCCTGTTAATCTGAGCTGCAGATGTAGTCCACGGATAGATAGCTTCTTCACACGTTGTGATAACATTGATGCCGCGTAAAACGCATTTTTCCACATGGTCATAGATGTCACCAATGAAGCTGAACAGCGTAACGATGGCAACGTCTGCGTCGCATTCGTCAAGAACTTTGTCAGCATCGTCTGAGATAATAATACCGGTCTTGATGCCCAGTTCCGCAAAATCTCCCACGTCCTGTCCCACAACATCGGGATTCACATCAATTGCACCTACAATCTGTGCGCCGTTTTCATGAAGATAACGGAGTATATACTTACTCATTTTACCGCATCCGTACTGTACAACTTTAATTTTGTTCATAAGAATTCCTCCTTGATTAAACCAGAGATCGACTTGACGCTTTCGTAAATCATTGTTTACTGTTTTTATTATAAAGTCTGCATTTGCATGAGAGTCAAGTGGCATTGTTAAAAAATACACAATTATTTTATGCGAAGCAGGGCGGGTTATGCATGCGGATGTCAGATTTTCACCGGTACCTGGAGTTTGAGAAACATGTTTCGTTTGTCTCCGTCAAAAACATTGAATTCTGTCATAACTTCACAGATGTAATCACCGTTCACAGACCAGTTCTGTTCACGACAAAAGTCCAGCAGCCGTCTTGCAAACGGAATCTCGTCGTCGTAATTGCCCAGATAAATACACGCAAACATGCCGCTTTCCATGACACTGACGCCGGAAAGCCGATCCTTGTCACGGTAGTCAATAAAAATGAAAGCACTCTCAGCTATAAATTTTCCATGTGCAAAATTCTCCTGTGATATGGACGTCCCGGTATTGTATGAATGGATCTGCGTGAAGTTGTGATTTATCAGTGCCTGCCGCAGTGCAAGCAGTTCACGCTCGTAGGCTCTGATATCAGTCTCGTAAAAATTGCTCTGACACGGCAGCCCCCATATGTAACGCCGGTCAATGTATTCCAGCACGATCGTGCCCTGAGTCGGTGATTTTCTGTAGCGTTCAATGGACGCAATTGAGCGTTCAACAGCATTATGCCGTGAATGCAGTGTCCGTATCTGTTCGTGCAGCTGCTCATTTTTTCTTATCAGGATTGTCTCGATCAGGGTGATATCTTCTTTGCGAAGGACATCGCCGATTTCTGCCAGACTCATGTCAAGCTCCTTCATGTATGCAATCATGTCCAGGCGTGCGTTCTGTGTTATGTCATAGTAGCGGTAGCCTGTCTGCGGGTCCTTGTACCGCGGTGTAAGCAGCCCCAGTTCATCGTAAAGCCGCAGTGTTGCAACAGTAATGTGGTTTATTTCCGCCATTTTGCCAATTGGCAGCAGTCCGTCCTTCATTCTGTGTTGTATCCTTTCTCAAATGCCAAAAACTCTAATCCATATTTAGACTTTAACTGCCTTTTATAAATTTGTCAAACATGAAAAGTCGTTGAAATCAATTTTCTCTCAACAACTATACTCCTAAGTTTAGTTTGCTTTCCAATTTCAATTTTTACACTATCTTGCGCTCCTTTTCGAGTGCTTCCGCCGTTCTGTCATATCCCTTTCTGTATGCCTCGATATTAATCTCGGCAATCTTAGGTGTAAAGGCCTTTCTTATCTCTTCCTCCACAGTATCAAAGTGTATCTTCGGCACCAGCTTAGTAAGAGCGCCTAGCATCACCATATTTACCGTGAACGGCTTGCCCATCTTCTCTGCGATATCC
This sequence comes from Bacteroidaceae bacterium, assembly GCA_963619345.1. Lineage (GTDB taxonomy): Bacteria > Bacillota > Clostridia > Peptostreptococcales > Anaerovoracaceae > Lentihominibacter. The sequence continues at coordinate 1,594 of CAVEWO010000227.1, read as the reverse complement.
GTAGCGGGCACTGCGTAGTAATCAGGATTTTCCGCATCCACGAGAGTACTGTTCACCAGCACGATAGCTCCCCGCTTCACCATCTTTATATATTTGTCAAAACCGGCCTGGTTCATAGCAACGAACACATCGGCCATATCGACCTTCATATAGTCTATCTCCTCATCGGAAATCACCACTTCCGCCTTGCAGGCACCTCCCCTGGCTTCAGGCCCATAGCTCTGTGTCTGTGAGATATTATAATTTTCACCCAACCCATAGCCTTTAGCCAACAGCACTGATGCCATTATCACGCCTTGTCCTCCAGCTCCCGCAAATCTCACATTGATCCTCATTTTCTGTAACGCTCCTTTCACATCATATATTTGTCCGATGAAAGCGGACATCAGGGTACTCGGCTCTGCCGAGTCTCATACTTCCACATCTATCGCCCCGTCCGGGCAGAGTCTCTCGCACATACCGCAGCCACTGCACTTTCCCGGCTCGTTCACGTCCGGCATCGTTGTCCCGTAATCATTGCGTTTCCTCGATTTTACAAAGATCTTTTTCGGACAGGCTGTAAAGCATATATTGCAGCCTTTGCAGTAAGCCTTGTCAACTGTTATATTTGCCATCACTCTACCCTCTTTCTATCCCTTTCTCTTTCAGCTTTGCCAGTATACGATCTATGTACTCCTCAGCATCGGGATCGTCCCTGAAAACACCTATAGGTATCTTTCCATCTTCCTCAGGCTTTCCTTCTCTGTACAGATATGTGTTCTCTTTGTACAGCTTCATTATCTTGGCCGGTTCCTTTTCCTTGTATATGCTCTTGCCTGCCTGCACCGGACACTGAGAAAGCACCTCTATGAAGGAGAATCCCTTATGCTGCAGGCCCTCCTTGATAGCTTTCGCCAGCTGCACCGGGTGCGCCGTCGTCCAACGCGCCACATAGCTTGCACCTAGCGCCATAACTAGCTTTACTCCGTCCAGCGGGTAATCGGTACTCCCGAAAGGCGAGGTCTTAGTTACCGCATCCTTCGGCGTCGTAGGCGATTTCTGTCCTCCCGTCATGCCGTATATGCAGTTGTTCACCATGATCACCGTCAGATCTATGTTGCGTGCCGCCGCATGGAGCAGATGATTGCCTCCGATGGCCAGGCAGTCTCCGTCACCGGTGAAGACCAGAATCTTATTATCCGGTCTGGCCAGTTTCAGTCCTTCGGCAAAAGCCAGAGCCCTGCCATGCATCGTATGCATCACATCCAGCTTGTAATAGCATGGTATCCAGGACGAGCAGCCTATACCGCTCACACAGGCGATATCATCCTTTATACCCAGTTCCTCAATAGCGTTTATAGCTGCAAACTGTATTATGCCGTTGCCGCATCCCGGACAGAACAGCGTTGGCAGTGATTCTGTCTTTATGTATTTCCTGTACAGCTTATTCATCTATGCCCGCCTCCTCCAGTATCTTGTCCCGTATCTCCGCAGGTGTATGTATATCACCGCCGCATTTCGACAGCGGCACGACTTTCTTGTCTCTGAGTACACGCTCTACCTCGCGGTAGTACTTCCCGACATTCATCTCCGGCACTATTATCAGCTTCGCATC
>CAVEWO010000226.1:0-3493 GCA_963619345.1 Bacteroidaceae bacterium | reverse complement strand
GATACGCGCAGCATACGAGATCAGCAAGGGATCCGGCTGCAGAGGCATCGTGGCCGGTCAGATCGCAGACATGGAGGCCGAAGACAGAAACTGTTCGAAGGAAATGCTCGACTATATACATCTGACCAAGACATCAGCGCTGATCGTTGCCGCAGTCAAGGCAGGAGCTCAGCTCGGGAATGCAGATGAAGAGATGCTCGAGGATCTTACGATCTACGCTGAGAATCTGGGACTTGCATTCCAGATCTGCGACGATCTGCTCGATGTAGAAGGCAGTGAAGAAGAGATGGGAAAGAAAACAGGAATGGACTGCGTCAACAAAAAAGCAACATATCCTGCGCTCTACGGAATAAAAGAATCAAAAAAAAGACTTGATGAGCTGACAGCGACCGCCATAGACGCACTCAGCGAATACTATGACAACGCTGAAGTTTTTGTAAAGCTGGCAAAAGATCTGGCTGTAAGGGGAAGATAGAAAATGAGTGAATTTCTCAAAAGCCTTGACTTGCCTGCCGACCTAAAGAGAATGGATTATGAAAAACTCGATCTGCTCACCTGCGAGATAAGAGATTTCCTTGTTAAAAGCGTTTCTAAGACAGGCGGCCATCTTTCTTCGAATCTTGGCGCCGTGGAGCTTTCCATAGCGCTGCACAGAGTGTTCGATACTCCTGACGACAAGATAATATGGGACGTCGGGCATCAGACTTACGTGCACAAGATCCTTACAGGAAGAAGCGATCGGTTTCCAACGCTCAGACAGCTGGGCGGGATGAGCGGCTTCCCGAAAAGTGCCGAAAGCCCGTATGACGTATTCGACACCGGTCACAGCAGCTCATCCATATCGCTTGCGCTTGGGATGGCCGCGGCCAGAGACCTCTCAGGCAAAGGCTACAATGTCGTTTCAGTCATAGGTGACGGAGCGATGACAGGCGGACTGGCGTTCGAAGCGCTGAACAATGCCGGAACGCTGGACACGAAGATCATCGTGATACTGAATGACAACGGAATGTCGATATCTCATAATACAGGGGGAATGTCGAAATATTTCAGGAAGCTCAGAGGCTCGCGCAAATACATAGCGATGAAGGCCAGGATAAAGAAAAACGTTTCCAGAGTACCGCTGATCGGCGACGGGATCGTTGCTGGTCTGCAGCATCTCAGAAACACTGTTAAATATGCCATGATCGACGGGATCATATTCGAAGAGCTGGGATTCAAGTATTTCGGTCCGGTCGACGGACACAACATAAAAGAGCTTTGTGAAACGCTTGAATTGGCAAAGGAATTCGATGGTCCCGTGTTCATACATGCGATGACTAAAAAAGGCAAGGGGTACAGCAAGGCAGAAGAAAAACCAAATGTGTTCCACGGTATAGGACCGTTTGACATGGAGTCGGGGGAGCCTGTGAAAAAAACGGCAGTTCCATCCTACTCGGCTGTATTCGGCAGCAAGCTCAGCAGTATGGCGGAAAACGACTGCAGCATAGTCGCTGTCAGCGCTGCAATGATAGAAGGAACAGGACTTGCAGGCTTTCATGAAAAATATCCGGACAGAGCTTTTGACGTAGGGATAGCGGAAGGTCATGCGGTGACGTTTGCGGCAGGTCTTGCAAAAGCCGGGATGAAGCCGTTCGTTGCGGTATACTCCACGTTCCTGCAGCGAGCTTACGATCATATAATGGAAGATGTCTGTCTTCAGGAGCTCCCGGTCGTGCTGTGCATAGACAGAGCCGGCATCGTGGGAAATGACGGAGAGACTCATCATGGAGTTTTCGACCTCAGTTACCTGAAACACATACCCGGCCTGACCGTGATGGCTCCTAAGGACGGCGGCGAGCTCGAGGCTATGCTGGAATTTGCAGCGTCATCAGACAGACCGTGCGCGATAAGATACCCGAGAGGTGCGGCTCCGCAGCTGGGGCCGTCGTCAGAGATACGCCAGGGAAAGGCCGAAAGACTGCGTTCAGGCAGCGATGTCGACATATGGGCCTTTGGAGCAATGGTCGAAAAAGCGCTTGAAGCCGCAGACATACTTGAAGCCGGCGGCATAAGCGCAGGTGTAGTCAATACCAGGTTCCTGTGTCCTCTCGACAACGAAGCGCTCGAAGCGGCAGCAGACAGCGTTTCTCTGATAGTTACAGCAGAGGACAATGTGATACCCGGAGGGCTGGGAGAAGAGATAAACGACGTGATGAAAAACAGCAGTGCCCGAATAATGAATATAGGATGGCCCGACATGTTTATCGAACACGGTACATGCGGCGAGCTTTACAGCAAGTACGGCATGGACGGTTCATCTATAGCAGAAAGGATAAAAGAAGAATTTGAAAGAAAGACTTGATGTAATACTGACAGAGAGGAATATGTTTCCGTCAAGAGAAAAGGCAAAAGCCTCGATCATGGCCGGACTGATATACGTCTATGGTCAGCGCGTGGACAAACCGGGAACATCTGTAAGCACAGATGCCGAGATCACCGTGAAGGAAGCGCTGTGCCCGTACGTCAGCCGCGGCGGGCTCAAGCTCGAAAAAGCGCTTGAACTGTACGGTTTTTCGCTTGAAAATGCCACAGCTGTCGATATAGGAGCGTCTACGGGAGGTTTTACAGACTGCATGCTCCAGAAGGGCGCAAAAAAAGTATTCGCGATAGATGTCGGCTACGGTCAGCTTGACTGGAAGCTGCGAAACGATCCGCGCGTGGTCAATATGGAAAAAACCAATGTCAGATATCTCGACACGGATACGGTAGACAGCGATGTGGATTTTATCAGCATAGACGTCTCGTTTATCTCACTGAAGCTGATCTTCCCTGTAGCTGCAGAGCTGCTGGCAGACGACGGAAGCCTGGTTTGTCTTGTAAAGCCGCAGTTCGAGGCAGGCAGGAACCAGGTAGGCAAGAAGGGCATCGTCAGAGATGCGTCAGTCCATAAAGAAGTTATTGAAAACGTTATAGGTTACGGAAAGGACAACGGGCTTTACAGCCACGGACTTACTTATTCTCCCGTGACAGGAACCAAAGGCAATATAGAATACCTTCTTTATATGAAGAAAACTCCGGCGGACACAGAGCCGGACATCGAAGGAACAGTTGAAGATTCCCACAGGACACTTGTGTGATGCATTACGAAAATATGGAGAGTAAAGGAGCATAAAACCAATATGAATATATCAAAGAAACTACAGAAAATAAAACAGTCACCGATACGGAAATTCAATCCATATGCGCTTGAGGCAGAAGCGAGAGGCATAAAGATATACAGACTGAACATAGGGCAGCCTGACGTCGAAACGCCTCCATGCTTCATGGAAGCAATCAGAAACTACGACGAAAAAGTCATCGCGTACGCTGAGTCAGGCGGTGTGGCAGAGCTTCAGGATGCGATATGCGATTATTTCAAGGCATATGGAATGGATTTCAAAAGAGACGAGGTCATGGTGACAAACGGAGGTTCGGAAGCTCTGACGATGGTTTTTAACAGTATCCTCGATCCGGG
>CAVEWO010000225.1:0-3502 GCA_963619345.1 Bacteroidaceae bacterium | reverse complement strand
CCGCCTATAACGAATCTGCCTGTCGGGTTGATGAAGTACTTCGTATCATCGTCAAGAAGCGATGCATCGACAACAGGCTTGATCACGTGCTCCATCAGATCTGCTCTGATCTGCGCCAGTTCCACGTCCGGATCATGCTGTGTGGAAATAACTATCGTATCTATCCTCTTTACTTTATCATCTTCATACTCAACTGTCACCTGTGTTTTTCCGTCTGGACGCAAATATTTTAATGTTTCGTTCTTTCTGACCTCTGTCAGTCTTCTTGCGAGCTTGTGCGCAAGTGATATCGGCATCGGCATGAGCTCGGGTGTCTCGCTGCACGCATATCCGAACATCATCCCCTGGTCTCCTGCGCCTGTCTCGTCAGCCATGTCTGCTTCATCCGGAAGTTCTCCGTCCTTGTACTCAAGTGCCTTGTCAACGCCCATCGCGATATCGGATGACTGTTCGTCTATCGCTGTGAGCACTGCGCACACATTTCCGTCAAATCCATATTCGCTGTGATCGTAGCCTATGTCGCAGATGACATCTCTTGCGATTTTCTGAATGTCGATATAGCATTCTGTGCTGATCTCGCCCATTACCATCGCATATCCTGTATTTACTGTAGTCTCCGCAGCGACTCTGCCCATCGGGTCTTTCTCCAGGATCGCGTCTACTACTGCGTCAGAAATCTGATCGCATATTTTATCGGGATGTCCCTCTGTAACTGACTCAGATGTAAATAATTTTTTCATTCTTATCTTCTTACCTCCATTTTTTAACTAATCCGCAGCACCTTGCTGTCGATCTCGCGTTTGACCTGCGCGCTGTATCATAGATACAGGCAGGTCATAAAAAAATCTCTTTCTGAATCATGAAAGAGATTTTTTTCTAAGCTTCTTTCCTCATCTTTCAGAATAATTCTGTAGGATTTGGCACCATCTACCTGTATGCAGCATCATCTGCCGCAAAGATAAGGTTGCCGGGCTTCGTCGGGCCTAGTCCCTCCACCGCTCTTAATAAGGTTTGTTTTATTTACTTTATTATTATATAGCAAATCTTTTTTGTGTCAAGTAGTATGGACTAACTTATTTCCTCCAGTTTCAGCTCCTGCGTCAAGCCCTGACTCGGTATTCAAAGACAAAAAAGAAATACCAGCTGCAAATCCCGCTTGTAAAAAATTCCCTTGAGTCGATCTTTTTCATCATCGATGACACTGTTTTTCACTTTCCCTCGATTTTATTCTCGTACTCACTTTACGGGCACCTGCAACTGGTATTTCTGTTCGTTTGTCATTTCCATTCCTGGTGGAATCACTTCCTTTCTATGCCATGATGTTTTTAAAATAACAACCATTTTATTTCTCAAAGGGTCTTTCCCTTTGCTTGTCTTTATTATAATACCTTCGGATATGTTTTGCAAGAATTTTTTGAAATTTTTAAAAAATTCTTGCAAGATGCCGCGAATATATTATCTGTAAATTTATGACAGCTTGTTGTTTTATTTCACCGGCTTTTTCACTTTGGTGCAGCCGCATCAGCGAATACCGATCTGCTGATGCGGCTGCGCCATGCTGATACTTCCGTCATCCGAGTGAATTCTTCAGGCGTTCGAACATGTGCTTTATCTGAGGTATGCACAGCAGCGCTACAGATACTGCGCCTTCCACTGCAATATATGTGAAGTTATACCACAGCGACCACGTAAGCGCATTAAATCCCTCCGGTGCATATTCTCCAAAGAAAATCACGCCTGAAAGCACTGCGCATATATAGCGGCATAATATGCCGAATAAATACCCCTCTATAAGACCGTTTTTCCTCGAGGCAAATATGCCGCCGAGTGCCAGCGCGCCGAATGCCAGCGGATAATCGAGCAGCAGCTGTATCGGGTGTATCACGTACGGGTTGAATATCAGCGATATGAGCCCCACACACATGCCCGCCAGGAGACCTCGCCTTACGCCGAAGAAATATGCGCAAAGCACTATCGGCACCATCGAAAACGCCGTTATGCTGCCCCCCTGAGGCATTCTGAATATCACAAGCTGATTGAGTATCAGCGAAAGAGCCACGAGCAGTGCCGAAACCGCAAGAGCTCTGGTATCAGTAGGCTTGCCCTTTCCGGAATAAAGTATTGCAAGAAACAGGATCACTATGACGCCCGTCACCGTGAGCTGTCCTGCCAGTGAATCGAAAAATGTCTGCATGTTCATAATTTTTGTTCTGCCCATCTCTGTATATTTCAACCGCACTATATCTTGGAAGACCTGTTGATGAGCATTTTCCTCCTTTCACACATCTGCCGCTGCATGGCACAAAAAGCAAATAAAAATAAGCGTATATGCGCAAGGCATATACGCTTTCTATATATTTCTATATACTATACTGTAAAAATATATCCGCTACTAACTGTCCCTACGCTGGCATTATCCATATCAGGTTCCCGGGTCGAAGCATCGCGCTCCCTCTCAGCCTGCTCAGCAAGCTCCCCGCCTATTTGTTGTGGCTATTTTATCACCGGATCACTGCATATGTCAACAGGAGAGGTAAAAATGATCGGCGGCGTCAAGTGTCAAAATTTCGTTTCGGTCATTCGACGCGGTATGTTTCTGCAGCAAAGCATCTGTTTTTCCAATGCATGCGGTGCTGTCTATATTTTGCAGCACACTTGTATTTTTTCCGAAATGAGGTATACTTTCTTTAAAAGAAGCATTATTAATGTTAACACAATATTTAAAAACGAGGTATCCGATTTGAGCAGACCTGAACTTACAGTCATAGAGGGCGGTTTATCCGTCCCCGTAAGCAAACGCGAAAAGCATTTTGTATCAGCCTATGTGACAGACACAAGACTCATGGGCGTACTTTCGATATACGCGAGATGGCACCTTTCCGGAAGCGGCGACGCAGAGTCCGACCTTCACCAGTTCTTCTATATAGACTGCGAAGAGATGGGGCTTGAAACGTACAAGAGCATCATAGGAAATGACAGCAATGAACTGAACTATATAGAACAGGCGCTGATGGGCGGTCTGGGCGCAAAAAAAATAGACCTTGCCGAGCATCATCTTCGCGGCCTGCTGACTTATTACAAAAAATTCAATGAGCACAACAAGCTCCCGCTTCCTGAAAAATACGAGGAATACAGCTTCATTTTCGAGCCTGAGACCACGCTGTCGCAGGATGAAGCCATACTCCTCATGCACAGGATATGCGGCGAGATCACGTCAGATTACCAGGCTATAAACTATTTCCTGATGAGGTGTTTCGGCAGAGATCATATAGGGGCGGCCTATCTCGCAGAAAAAGGAGTCCCGCTCGACATATACGATGATTACAAGCAGGCGACTTTCTGCAAAAATGTGATAGACCGCAATCACATCTATGAAGACGGCGCGGTGTCATACCTTTGTGAATCGCTGATAGAGCACAACAGCAGCTACGAGATCGTGATAACAAAAGTGGTAGTAAAGGATCTGAAAATCGCAGCAGTCACTCCCTGCTCAGGATTTGCA
>CAVEWO010000224.1:0-3505 GCA_963619345.1 Bacteroidaceae bacterium | reverse complement strand
TTTCGGCACGGCGCAGGGGGCGGATTTATGGGCGTCGCAGCCGTATGAGGCAAATCATTTCAGGTCGGAGGAAAAGATACATGTGACGAGCCGGGGACTGAGAGTGCGCAGCAAGTCGGAACTTATCATTGCAGAAAAGCTGGATCAGTATGAGATCCCGTACAGATATGAGCAGATGCTGCATTTTGAGAATCATTCATTCAGTCCGGATTTTACGATACTGCCTGGCAGGAAGCCGTTTTACTGGGAGCACTGCGGGATGATGGGCGTGCCGCAGTACCGGAGAAACAACAGGTGGAAGATCGACATGTATGAGAGAGCCGGAATTGTTCCATGGAAAAATCTGATAATCACGTATGATATGGAGGATGGGGGGATAAATTCGGGAATCATAGAATCGGAAATCGTCAATAGGCTGTTGCCGGAAATCTATGGTTAGTGCCGGAGGTAGAGGAGTAATGAAGAGAGCGTTGCCTTTTTACCCGGAGAGACGGAGTCGAACCGTTAGGAAAAATGGACAGCGAAGCCAGAGGTGAAGGAGCGAACGAAAGAGCGATGAAGCCCCGTCAATTGTAAGCGTCAATTTGTCTGCAGGAAATTTCCTGCTGCACTACAAAAAAGAACCGCTCATCTCTGAGCGATCCTTTTTCAGTCATCACTTTTATTACCACTCTATTCAGGAGGTGCATTTCTTTATTTTCCGGATCAGTAAGAAGATATCGTTTCGATATTTCCTGACTGAGAATAAGGAAGGGCTGCCTGTGTTTTAGGGATTGAGAAGAAGAAGTGTTTTTTTTTAAAGCAGCCCTTTTACCTACTGTTTCAGCAATCATTCTTTTCTTTTGCTGTGCCTATATATTAGCAGTGGAATATGCCATTTTAGGGGTGAAATTGTGAAGAGTTGTTGAAAAAATATCATCGGCATCGTGATTAGTTCCGGTTCAAGTCAGCAGGGTCTGTCGTGATTTATCCATGTTAGGCAAGGATCTGTTGAGATCAGCCAAGGGTCTGCTGAAGTCATCCGAGAGTCTGTTGGGGTCTGTCGTGACCGGCGGCGATCCGGAGGGATCACCGCATCCGGCTGCTTCGCTTAGATAAGCTCCAGCTCCATTTTCCATTTCAGGATCCTTCTGACAGAGTCATCGAGTCGTTCTTCTGTGATCGTTCCATTCTTTACCGCGTCAGTCACAGCTGCGCACTGCTTTGCAAAATCTCCGGTGCAGAGCATATCATTTCCGGCGAGTATCGCGGCCACGGCGCTGTCCCTGTCGGGTGAAAATTCTGCGATCGCGCCCATCGAAAGGTCGTCGGTTATTATCACACCGTCAAATCCCAGCTCGTCGCGGAGTATCTCATGTATCACCGGTGAAAGCGATGCGGGCAGATCCGGATCAAGAGCGGAGACGATACTGTGAGACACAAGCACCGCAGGCGCCCCGGCCTTTACACCAGCCTCGAAAGGCAGCATGTCGGCATTTCTGATCTGCTCGGCCGACCTGCCGTCGACAGCGATGCCGTTGTGCGTATCCGCAGAGTTTCCATAACCCGGAAAATGCTTAAGACAGCACCCCTCATTGTCCTCGAGACATGCGGCAACTGCAGCTTTTGCATATTCAGACGTGACTGCAGCATCCTGTCCGAGACTGCGCGGATACATAAAATCGTCCGGAACCGTTGAAATATCAAGTACGGGAGCGAGATTGAGATTTATACCCAGCTCTTTCAGCAGCGCGTTTTTTTCGTGGATATCAGCTATTACGGCCCCCATGCCGCCCGAAGCATAAAGCTCACGCGGTGATTTGAAAGGCTCGCTCCTGAATGCCGGAGAGCTGCTGACCCTGTTGACAGTACCACCCTCTTCATCGACCGCAACGAGCGGGGAGATATCAGAGGCGTTATTCAGCTCACGGATCGCAGCTGTCACGGTTTCCTTGTCAGAGCCGTCAAAAGCCGTGCCGAACAGCAGCACGGAGCCAAGCTCATATCCGTCAGCTGATGCAGACGAGGGGATACCGTTGTAAAAACAGCCCATGAACAGCTGACCGACTTTTTCTTCGACAGACATTCCGGCGAGCATTTTTTCGATCGCTCTGTCGTTCCGGGCGCTGTCTACGCCAGAGGTCTCCGGATCGCCAGCCGCAGCATCCCGGAGGTCAATAAAGACTGTAAAAAGCACTATGCATGCGGTCAGAACGGCTGCTGCCGCGAGTATGATGATTAAAGTTTTCTTTTTCATATATTAATTTCCTTACCCCGAACCATTCTGCCATCTGCCGCGATTGCGATCCGCACTTTGCATCGGAGCGCGATGAGCATGCGCTGAGCGTGCAGCATGTATCATGCAGGGCGTACAGGGAGCGTCATGCAGAGTTTACAATGCAAAGCCTGCAGCGTTCTGCAGAACTTCCGGGATACGGATAAGCGTCAGTTGAGCAGTGGTCTCAGTTTTTTTACAAGAATCGCAGCAACTATTATTTTGAGCGCGTCTCCCGGTAAAAACGGGATAACGCACGAAAGCATCGCAGCCCACAGACCGGTGCCTGTGCTTATCATGAACCATGCTGTGCCGAATGCGTAGCAGATCAGCAGTCCGATGAGCATGACCAGCGCGTACAGAAGCGTTTCCCTGACCGCACGACTGCCTGAAGCAGTCTGTCTGCCCGCGGCACTGCGATTTACAAGAACATCGGCCAGAACTCCGATGATGAATACTGCGGCGATATATCCTATTATATAGCCTCCGGTCGGTCCTGCCAATACCGAGATGCCTGCTCTGAATCCTGCGAACACAGGAACACCTGCAGCTCCGAGCAAGACATATACAGTCATGCTGATGGTGCCGTATTTTTTACCGAGAATGCCGCCGGTGAGGGAAACCGCCAGTGTGCCGAGGTTTATCGGGACGGGCGTGAATCCGAGAGGGATGGTGATAAACGAGCAGACTGCAGTTATTGCAGCAAAGAGCCCGCATAAAATCATATAAGTCGTTTTTGAGTATCGTTTCGATGTCACTGTTGTCATAATTAATATTTCCTTTCATATGTTCGTCGGCGAAGCCGACATCCAGGTTACACCCCTGCGGTGCTTCGTGTGATGACAGCTTCGCCCCGATTCTGTACTGCGCAGGCTGCCATTTGCCCGCTGCGGTTTTTAAGGGCAGCGCAGCAGTGATTTGTATAATGTAAACCCCTTGGTGAAGATTGTAAACCAGACGAGGTTAATTGTCAACATTAAATAAAGATCGTCAACCCGGCGGGTTCTGGATGTCGGCTTCGCCGACGAACAGCAGTTTGTCGTCAGGCAGCTGTGATGATTGCCGCCGCGCTGCAAAGGTCGTCAATTCGCTGTGATGACCGCCAGGCTGGTATTTTCTGTCTGCGGCCCGCGCTTTCCGGCTGTCATATCAGCAAATCATTAACTTCTGCGGCCTGTCATGCATATTATAGGATCATAAGCAGTAAATATATAAGGTCGTGAATTTTCAGGAGGGGTAAGGCCGCCGGAT
>CAVEWO010000223.1:0-3517 GCA_963619345.1 Bacteroidaceae bacterium | reverse complement strand
GATCCTCCGTGGAACCATACCATTACAGCCTTCGCATCACCCTCGGCGGCATCTTTCCCCTTCCATATATTCAATGTCAGACAGTCTTCATTTTTTTCATTATATGATGCCGGTTCAGTCGGCCACTCATACTGGAGTGCCGTGTACCCGAATTCATCACAGATTATTTCTTCGTCATTTTCTTCAGCCGCTTCCGGTGCCTTCCATCTGAGATCGCCTGTCGGCGGTTTTGCATATGGAACGCCCAGGAATGACACCACGTCGTTTTCTTCCTGTCCTACCATCACCCCGTTATGGCACTTTACCTTTAACGGATCATCACCGGTTTCACTGCTGCTGCCGCAGCCGGCCAGCAGCATCACACCCGCAAGCGCAAATGTGAATGCAAAACAAAGTAAACTTCTCTTTTTCATCTTCCTCTCCTTTTCTCCAATTTTAATTTTGGAATTCCGAGCTTCTTCGACCCTGTCTTTTAAAAACCCGGAATCTTATTTGCATCGCATTTCTGTCCCCCTTTCGTCCCTTGTTACTTTGTTGAATATTAGCAAAATTCACACTGCTTTCATACCGCCCATCAGTATGATTCTTTATATCACAATGTATAAACTGCACATCTGTGTTTTTAATTCTAGTTTTGCAAATGTAATGTCTGTTCACCTGACTAACCGGATGTCTTTATAAAGTAAGCAGAACAATTAATACACTTCATAATCCTCGCCTTCTCTTATAAGCTTTGAAGGATCGTTCTGTGCTTTCTGAGCATAGCACTGCGCTTTTCCATACTCGGTTGCAGCTTTTGCCATATACATAAGCTGCTGATTTCTGTCACTTGTGCAGCCAGACAGATCATAATATGAATTTCCGTGCAGCAGTGCAGACTTTGCAGTTTTAATATATTCAGCTCTCTCATCAGCGTTTGTTCCTGCATCAATTGCCGTATCTACATCCCTTTCACCTATATACAGCTGAATCTGTGCATACTGCTTTGCTTCCTGTGTTATGGATTTGAAGTTCTTACCAAATGTAAGGCGCCAGAAATTTCCTGTTCCTTCAGGCAGCACTGATATATTCGTATCTCTGCAGCCATTCATCACATACATATTCTTATTCTCGGCATCCATTACCGCCCTCTGAACACATTTAGTTCCGGGTTCTCTGTTTTCCGGAGTCCAGAAGCCTGTATAGTTTTCCAGATCCCATACATCCTCCTCCCAGACACCGTTTTCCATTTCCATGTAACCTATGCAATTACCTTTTTCCCATACTTCTGTAATCCATTCAGGATTTATATAATATGATGTGCAGCCTATTGCATTGTTGATTGTATCAATAGTTGCCTCACCTCCTGCATCCTGTATGATTTTTTCTTCGGTCCAGTATCTCGGCATATCATCGTCCCAGAATTCTTCTCCGGCAAATAGATGCTCCCACATTTCATCGATAAGGAACCCATTGGTTGCGATTGTGTAATCTCCGCTTCCGAAATCCTCATCGGTTCTTATCTTATCTATGCAGGCTGTGTGCTCAACAACAAAAGCATCTCCCGATGTGTCTGATGCATGGAAATTTTCACCTGATCCCGGTCCGAGCTTTTCCTTGATATACATATCTTTTGCCTCAGCAGCCGTGTCACATTTCCATGCCGTGTAAAACACGCCCGCACACGGAGGGAGTCCGCATGCATAATCCTCTTTCTTTCCTTCCTGCCCCTGTGAGCCCATCACAACAAGGCCTTTTTCATTCATGATTGCATTTGTAATGAATCCATTGTAGCTTATAAATGCGTTCCCTTCATCCGGGAATGCAACTACTGCCGGGGTATAAGTGGAATTTGCCTGTCCGCCGTCACTGTTGACTCCGGCTATAAGGCTGCTGTCCTTTGCTTTGTCACCCCACACAGAGACTGTGCTGCAGTAGTTGTCGGCCGGACTGTAGCTTATTTCTGAAATCAGAAGATGTTCGTATTCGATTTCCGCCCCCTCAGCCACACCTTTCCACAAATCCAGAAGTTCAGGTGTTCTCTCCTCGATGATATCTGTATACTGATCAAGCTTTTCCGCTGCTTTATCGTATGAGCCGCACTTGCTGATGGCACTGCTGAGTCCTGACGCAACGCCTCTCTGCACAGCGTCTTTAGCCTGCTGCCCGTATTGCACTCCCATTTCTTCCCATGTTCCTTCAACATATACGATTCCCTTGGTTGCCGGCGGATCAGCTTCCGAGTCAAATGTAAACTCTGCAAGGTCGCCAACATTCTCAGAAGTTATACTCGAGTCTCCGCATCCGGCAAATGAAAGGCATATACCAATGCTCATGACTGCGCTTATTCCAAACGCAAGAACTTTTAACAATCTTTTATTCATTTATTTCTCCTTTCCTCTGCAATACACCTGTGCTTTATATCCTCATGATATATCAAGCTCCGATTTGCTAATTTTCAGAGCTTTCCGCAGCTAAAGAATTATCTGTCTGTTTAATATACTTCATACTCTGCGCCTTCTCGGGCAACCTTTGAAGGATCGTTCTGTGCTTTCTGAGCATAGCAGTGAGCCTTACCGTAAGCTGTTGCCGCTTTGCTGAAGTAAGTGAGCTTTGCAGTATAATTATCTTCGCAGCCTGCCATATCTACATATGCCATACCCTCGTAAACTGCCGCCTTTGCAGTATTAAGATTCTCATTTCGATCAGTTTTGTCTGCTGTGGAATTCTCGGTATCTCTGCCGCCGAGCCATATCTGTATCTGCGCATAATCCTCTGCCTCAGCAAGTACAGTTTCAATATCTTCTGCCAGAGTTATCTTCCAGAAGTTTCCTGTAGCATCAGGAATATCAGAAACGTAAATGTCTCTGCAGCCCTGCATTACATACATCGTCATGTCTTCCGGAACAGCTATAGTTCTGGTAACGCATTTCGTTCCGGCCTCTCTGTTTTCAGGTGTCCAGAATCCTGTATAATCTTCCAGATCCCAGTTATCCTCAACCCAGATGCCGTTTTCAACTTTTTGGTAGCCTATGACTTTCCCATCTTCCCATACATCTTTCTTATAGTTTTCATCGATGTAGTAGGATGTGCATCCGAGCGCATCTGCAAGCGTGTCGACAGTAGCACTGCCGTTTGCATCCTGAATTATTTTTTCCTCCGTCCAGTATCTCGGCAGATCGTCGTCCCAGAAATCCTCGCCTGTATAAAGGCTGTCTTTCATTTCATCCGTAAGGAACCCGTTTGTCGCCAGAAGATAATCATTTTCATTAAAGTCACCAGATGTTCTGACCCTATCTTTCGCCATGGTATGCTCTACAAGAAAATTATTTCCCTTTGTGTCAACAACATGCAGATTTTCACCACTTCCCGGTGCCACTTTGTTTATGTAAAGCTTTTTTGCCTGTTTTGCATTATCGCATGTCATTATTATTTCAAGCAGACCTACTTTCGGTGCCACTGCTTTGCCTATATCACCCTTCTGCGCATCCTGCCCTTGTGAGCCATTACTACCAGCCCTTTGCTGTTCATATAACTG
>CAVEWO010000222.1:0-3533 GCA_963619345.1 Bacteroidaceae bacterium | reverse complement strand
CCCTCATATGGCACGCACCTCTGTCTGACACTGCATATGCAAGCGACATTCCCCATGAACCGCGCGGCTCGTACTGAGGATATTCAAGTCCTTTTACCTGCATCGCAAAGTCCGTGCCGCCGTATTTCTCGGAGCAGTACTTAGTTCCTTTGCAAAGGTCTGCACCTACGCCTTCCTGTCTTGCTATGAGCTCGACCATCTCTATCATCTTTTCGGCTTCTCCGAACCTGATACCGAAATCATATATGCCTTTTTCAGTCATTTCCATGGCCCATACTATCGTATCTCCTGCACTTATGGTGTCAAGTCCCATGTTGTCGCACACTTCGTTGAACTTGACGATATGTTCAGGATCTGTGATCCCGGCATTAGGCCCTGCCACTGCGATAGTCTCGTATTCCGGACCTTCGCATATCGCATTCCCTATCTTGAGGAAGTTGCCGCAGCCCAGTCCGCAGCTGCCGCAGCCTCTTTTGCCCTCTCTGTACTGCATCAGCACATCGCCGTTGTACTTCTCCCATTCAGGGTCATTGGCGCTTGAGAAGTTCTTGTACGGCACGATACCGCCGTCTCCGCAGGCCTCAAGGAATGCGGTCGTTCCTGTATCGAATACAAACGTGTTGTCTTCCTGCAGGACATCTTCGTGAAGTATCTCGAGGATCCTGTCCGTAGTCTTCTCGATATTCGCTGCTTTGACGCCCTTTGTTCCCTTTATCAGGATCGCTTTCATTTTCTTGGAACCCATTACTGCACCTATGCCGCCTCTTCCTGCCTGCCTGTAGTAATCGGAGTTGATGCACGCCATGTTGCTCAGCTTCTCGCCTGCAGGTCCTATCGACATGATGCTGTATTCTATACCGTATTTTTCGGCAAGTATCGCCTCAGCTTCATGTGAGCCAATTCCCCACAGATCTCCTGCATCCAGGAATTCGACCTTATCGTCTTCTATCACGACATAGCACGGTTCATCCGAGATGCCCTCGAAGATTATCATATCATACCCTGCGAATTTTATCCTGATCCCGGCATGACCGCCTATCGAGCAGTCGTTCATAGTGCCGGTCGCCGGCGACTTTGCCGCTACCGACAGCTTGCCCGAGCACGGTACTGGAGTTCCCGTAAGCGGGCCTGTCGTGAGGAACAGCTTGTTCTTTTCACCCAGAGCATCTATACCCGGCTCCAGTTCTTCATACATATATCTTATGGCAAGGCCCTTCGAGCCTATGTATTTCCTCGCAAAGTCCATTCTGAGAGGCTCTGTGGAGGCCGTTTTTTCTTTTAAGTTTATTCTCAGCACATTGTTCTGATATCCAAGCATCGTCATCTTTTTATACCTCCTCAGCCTATTCAAAAGTCAGCGCGTTCTGCGGACATGTCTTCACGCAGTTCGGATCGCCCTTGCATGTATCACATATGTACGCCTTGTCTTCTCTTATCCTTACGACCTTCTTAGGACATTTCTCTGCGCATATGCCGCAGCCTGTGCACTTATCGAAATCCACACTGATATATTCGCCCTTTGTTATCGCACCTGCCGGACAATTCTTCGCACATATGCCGCAGAGTATGCAGAAATGATCCGCATATTTCAGTGCGCCTTTATCGTAATATGTCTCTATAGCTATCCTCGCTTTTGAAGGTATGTATTCGCCCTCCTTGTAGGCGGAACAGACCTGAGCGCACAGCTGACAGCCTATGCATTTAACTTTATTGAACTTAAGCCTTTTCATTTTTTACTCCTTCCTGACTCCTAAACAAAATCACATGGTCCGGAGTTCTGATATCAGGCATAAAAAAAGTGCATCAGAAACCTACCGGAAAATGTTTTTCCTCAAATGAAAGGTTCTCCTTTGCACAATGGCAGGCCGCAAAATCGCTCTCACGACCCTGACGTTCCGGCCGGCAGCTTGTGTCTGGCGGGAATCGGAGCAGTATTCGTATCTCTATCAGGATTATAGCGCATTTTCTGAAAACATGTCAATGGAATATGAACAAGAAATGCATTTTCATTCACTGATTCACCGCAAAAATGTAAAACGAACCGCAGCTTCATGCAGTGCCATGAAACCACAGTCCGTCTCCGATATCACAAACATAATATCATTATGCTTCTATGTACAGCTATTACTGTCTCTGTCTCTTTCTGACAACTACCACCATAGTTCCTGCAGCGAGGATCATCAGTGCTACCAGTATGAACAGAGCCTGATCACTCATAGGATCACCTGTATTCGTCAGGCCGCCGTTTTTATCACTGCCCGAAGCAGCTCCGCCCTGAGCTCCGTTATCCTTTGCGACAGCTTTGACAGTTATCTGACATTCCGCAGATGCCTGTCCGTCGCCCGAAGTTGCCTTGATCACTGCAGTTCCGGCTTTAACAGCCTTGACATTGCCGTTTTCATCTACAGTTGCGATCGTCTCGTCCGAAGATGACCACACGACACTGCTGTTTGTAACATTGTCCGGAGTTACCTTTGCTGCGATAGTCTCAGTCCTGCCTTCATCAAGCGTGATCGACGTCTTGTCCAGCGTCACCGACTCTGCCAGTATAGGTGCTGTCGCAAACGTGAAGTATATATCCTTGTCCAGAGCATTTCTTCCGGATGAAAGTCCCGAAAGAATTGCGAATCTGTATATCTCATCCGCATTCAGAGTGTTCGGCGCCACCTTTACTATCACGTCTACAGCTCTGCTCGGGCCGCCGCCGGTGCCGCCGCCGCTTCCCGGATGAGGCGTGAATACCATATCGATATCCCTTGCCAGTTCATTACCTTCCGAATCCAGGATCTTCACGTAATCCGTTATGCCCTTTCTGAACGTTTCATTTGTTATGTCCAGATGATTCATTCCGGAGCCACCTATCGAAAATACGAATTCTATCTCTTTTCTAGAATCAGGTGTGTCCAGGATGTAATTGTCAAAATAAGTGGTCTCGTTCGTGTTGACCTTGATGTTCCATCTGCTGGTGTACTCGTTCTTATCCGCGAATACATTAGGAAAATCAGTTTCCAGAGTGCCGCAGTTGAGCATATATATCCTTGTGCTCGTAGTACCCTGCTGCAGGCCTGTATAATCGACCAGATTCTTCTCCACCGTATCTGCGAATACCGTATTCGGTATCATAGCAAGTACGACCATAAGAGTCATGATGATACTCAACAGACCTTTCTGCCTTCTTACACTGTTCATTTTACCCTCCTTCATAAATGTAAATATCTACCCCCCTGTCTACCAGAGAGACGTTTTATTATAGCATACATTTGGATACTAAGTATATTGTTTTATCAACCTTTTCAGCGATTTTTCAAATCGTTTGCTGTTACATCGGCACCCTTTATGCTATGCATACCACGTCGCTATGAGATCTGCACCTGTCCCTGCTATGTTTTTCGCAACGATCTGACCCTGCTCCACAGGATCGCAGACCGCTACACGCTTCACAGCCTTCATGACATCAAAGATCTTTTCCTTTTCTATCGCTCTGTCAGTCCTTACCGGCACTATCGAATCACCTGCCTTGACGACCGCAGTCA
>CAVEWO010000221.1:0-3562 GCA_963619345.1 Bacteroidaceae bacterium | reverse complement strand
AGAGCGCAGCAGTATTGCTGCGCTCTTGTTATGCCGTTAGCGGCTGCATTATCAAAGGCTTTCCGGTCTGCAGAGGAAATATCGTCTGCGGCCATTGCATTTACGAGTGCAGTTAGGATATAATAAAAAAGTGTGCAGGATAGGGGCGATGCATGTGTCTGACTGCCGCAAAAGCGAATTCGGCGAGAAACAGATGTTTTCTGTAATATAAAATATTAAATTCAGGAGGAGCGATATGGCTGAAAAAGCGGATGTTAACAATTTTATCCATAATATAATTGACAAGGATCTGGAAGCGCAGAAATACGGCGACAAGGTACACACCAGATTTCCTCCGGAACCTAACGGGTATCTCCATATAGGACATGCGAAATCAATATACCTCAATTTTTCAACGGCTGAAAAATACGGCGGAAAATGCAATCTCAGATATGACGATACCAATCCGGTAAAAGAAGACGTGGAATATGTAGATTCCATAGAAGAAGATGTAAGATGGCTTGGTTTCCAGTGGGACAAAAGGCTGTGGGCATCCGACTATTTCGATGAAATGTACGATTGTGCAGTGACTCTGATAAAAAAGGGCAGGGCGTATGTATGCGATCTGAATGCTGACCAGATCAGAGAATACAGAGGAACGCTCAAGGAGCCGGGAAAGGAAAGCCCGTACAGAAACAGAAGCGTTGAAGAAAATCTCAGCCTTTTCGAAGAAATGAAGCAGGGGAAATATGCTGACGGTGAAAAGGTTCTCAGAGCAAAGATAGATATGGCGTCACCGAATATGAATATGAGAGACCCTGTCATATACAGAATAGCTCACGTGGAGCACCACAATACAGGAGACAAGTGGTGCATATATCCTATGTACGACTTTGCACATCCTATCGAAGATGCGATCGAAGGCATAACACATTCGATATGTACTCTTGAATTCGAGGATCACAGACCTCTTTACGACTGGGTACTTCAGGAAATCGGCAAGTGGCCGACGCCGCCGCAGCAGATAGAATTTGCAAGGCTCAATCTCACTAACACAGTTATGAGCAAGAGATATCTCAAGGCGATGGTGGATGACGGCACAGTTGACGGCTGGGACGACCCTAGAATGCCGACCATTGCAGGCATCAGGAGAAGGGGATATACGCCGGAGGCTGTGCGCGATTTCTGTGAAAGGATAGGTGTGTCCAAAGCAAACAGTACGGTGGATATCAGCCTGCTCGAACACTGCGTGAGAGAAGATCTCAAGCAGCAGGTCGAAAACAGGAACGTGGTCGAAAACCCGATAAAAGTAGTGATCACGAACTATCCTGAAGATCAGACCGAAGAGATGGAAATCGAAAACAACAGGGAAGTTCCTGAAATGGGCAACAGAACCGTTCCATTCAGCAGAGAGCTCTACGTTGACGGGGACGATTTCATGGAAGTACCTGTAAAGAAATATTTCAGGCTCTTCCCGGGAAATGAGGTAAGATTCAAGGGCGCATACTTTATAACGTGCAATGAAGTTGTAAAACATGAAGACGGAAGCATAAAGGAACTGCTCTGCACATACGATCCTGAAACGAAGAGCGGCAGTGGCTTTGAAGGCCGCAAGGTCAAGGGGACTATCCACTGGGTGGACGCCAAAACAGCTGTGCAGATAAAGATCAGAAATTATGATTATCTGATGATCGAGGATGGGAACGGAGAAAACGTTCTGAATCCTGATTCTCTGACGGAGTCGGTCGCATATGCGGAGCCGTCGGTTGCAGAGGTAAAACCGGGTGAAAGGTTCCAGTTCTTTAGAAAAGGATATTATATTGCAGATGCGAAGCTTACGACGGATGCGGAAAAAGTGTTCAACAAGATCGTAGGTCTCAAGAGTTCGTGGAAAAAATAAGCATAAGAGTATTACAGCAAAGAGGAGCTTTATAATGGATTACTACAAGGCATCTCTGAAGATGCACGAAGAACATAAAGGAAAAATGGCTGTGGCGAGCAAAGTAAAGGTTGAAAACAAAGACGACCTTTCAACTGCATATACACCGGGAGTCGCAGAGCCATGCAGAAAAATACATGAAAACCCGGAAGACGTTTATAAATATACTAACAAGTCCAATACAGTCGCAGTTGTCTCAGACGGCTCAGCTGTGCTTGGGCTGGGAAATATCGGCGGACTGGCATCTATACCTGTAATGGACGGAAAATCGCTTCTGTTCAAAGAATTTGCGGGCATAGACGCATTTCCTGTCTGCCTTGAGACTCAGGATGTCGATGAGATCGTAAATATAGTGAAAAACATCGCGCCGACTCTCGGAGGAATCAACCTCGAGGATATTTCAGCGCCGAGGTGTTTTGAAATAGAGGAAAAACTGCAGGCACAGGTAGACATACCTGTGTTTCACGACGACCAGCACGGTACAGCAGTAGTAGTTTCGGCAGCAGTGATAAATGCCGCAAAACTTACAGGCAGGAGCCTTGAGTCTATGAAAGTTGTGGTAAACGGCGCAGGTGCAGCAGGAACTGCAATAACCAGAATGCTGATGAACCTGGGGATCAGGGACATTGTTGTGTGTGATATCAGCGGGATACTCACTCAGGACATGGACGGTCTTGATGATGCGAAGAAAAAACTCGCAGCAGCTACGAACAAGGATCGGATAAAGGGAACTCTCGCAGATGCTGTAAAGGGCAGAGATCTGTTTGTCGGTGTGTCTGCAGCAAAAGTTCTCACGCAGGAGATGGTTAAGACGATGAACGATGATGCGATTATTTTTGCCATGGCAAATCCTGAACCTGAGATACAGCCTGATCTTGCAAAGGAGGCAGGCGCGGCGGTAGTAGGAACAGGCAGATCCGATCATCCTAACCAGATAAACAACGTTCTGATATTTCCAGGTATGTTCAAGGGAGCGCTGGCAGCCCGTGCGAAGCGAATAACCGAAGAAATGAAGACGGCTGCAGCCTTTGCGCTTGCAGGGATCATCAAGGATGATGAGCTCTCTGCTGACTATATAATACCGAGTGCATTCTACCCGGGAGCAGCTGATATAGTTGCTGCTGCAGTAGAAAAAGCCTGGAAAGAGCAAGTCTGATCGACGTGGTCGTAGAGGCATGCAAATATTCGAGAAGATGAAAAACAGCAAAGATCTCTGTAAAACAGAAATAATCTGTGATACAGAGGTCTTTTATATTATGCATCGTGCGGCGGTTCTTTTCCTGTGCATTTTGCATGAGATTCCTTACTGGAAGCCCATTTAACTACGAAAACTTGTATGATCCCGGCGAGAGGCACGGCCAGAACCATTCCGAGTATGCCGCCGAAATACCCGAAAACGCTTACTGCAAGCAGCACCATGAGCGGATGGAGACCAGTCGAGGAGCCGACGACTTTCGGATAGATGAAATTGGCGTCGATCTGCTGTATGGCAAAAAGTATTGCGATCGCCAGGATGCCATGCCAGAAACCTCCCGTGCACAACCCCATCAGGAAAGCGGGGATCATACCGATTACAGGTCCAAAATATGGTATCACATTCGAGAGGCCGGCGAATATGCCGATAAATACTGAAGCTTCCAGTCC
>CAVEWO010000220.1:0-3599 GCA_963619345.1 Bacteroidaceae bacterium | reverse complement strand
CTCTATGCCCTTGAGCGGTTCCCTGCCGAATTCGTCCACCGGGAAGTCTGAGCCCTGCCCCATGCGGCATCCTCCGTTTATCATCGTCTTTATCCTGAATGTGCGGTTCTGCCTGTCTCCGATCACCGCCTCCATGTCGGGATTGCCGTAATGCCATACGCATGTAGTATTTGCGATGACATTGTATTTGCCGAACAGTGCAAGCTCCTCGTCTTTGACATAGTCGCAGTGTGAATTCGTGATACGGCAGTCATCATAACCTGCCTCACGTATCGCCTTCGCCATCGCGAGTGTTCCGCTTATCGCCTCGTCACCGATCCCGTGAACATTTATGTCTAGCCCCGCAGCTGCAGCCCTGAGCCCGATCTCTGCTATCTCTTCTCTCGTAAAAAGCGGTTTCACTATCGCTCCGCTTTCGTCGTAAGGCTCACTGAGCGCCGCCGATCTCGTCTCGAGAGTCCCATCGTTTATTATCTTTAAGAAATGTATATTGTATTTATCCGAATCATATTTTTTACTGCATTCTATGAGCTTCGGCAGAACAATGTCCTCATCGCCTCTCTCAGCGACCATCTGCCCGCATCCGAAAAATCTCTGCCTGTACGTGCCGTTTTTTATCATCTCAGGTATAGTCTCGTAATATACTTTCAGACCGAATTCCTGCATGCCCATGTCGCAGGTCGACGTCACTCCCATGGCTGCATATTCACCGGACGCTTCTTCCATCACGCTTTCTATCGCATCCGGATCGAAGAAATTTATCCTGCCCGTTATCATATTCTGCGTGCCTGTTTCCAGAAGATGGCCTGTCGGTCTGCCTTCTGCATCTCTGTGAAAATAGTGGAATCCCGGTATCGGATCCGGCGTGTCCTCCGTTATGCCTGCAAGCTCGAGTGCCTTTGAATTGACCCAGGCCTCGTGGGCGCTGCTGCCGAGTATCATCATCGGTTTATCAGCGCATATCGCATCCAGCATTTCTTTTTTCGGTCCCGTCTCATCAAAGATCCATTCCGCATATCCGATGCCGAAATAAGTCTTGCTGTCCGGATTCGCCTCTACATATCTTCTGATCTCCCTGAGACATTCTTCTACGCCCCATTCGAGCTGAAGATAGACTCCGCAGAGGTAGTGTGCCGCAAGCACAGGATGACAGTGTCCGTCTATGAATCCCGGCAGCATCATCTTGCCTGCCAGGTCAGTGATCTCAGTGTTTTCATCACATAAAGCGCGCGCACCTGCCTCGCCGCCCGCATATATTATCCTGTCGCCTTTTACTGCGACTGCGTCCGCCCACTCGCTTCTGTCGTTTACCGTGTAGATCTGTCCATTTACAAAGATTCTGTCTGCTTTCATCTGAACCTCCTTCATTGCATCATCTGAATTCCGCCTTTTGCGGCACCGCAGCGCCGCCGTTCTGTTTCGAGAATTTTCGAAAAATTATAATTTCGTATCATTATATACTGTACCGCAGGGGGCAGGTCAACATGGTTTTTAAATCGTTTACAGGCGAAACGTAAAGTGGTGGTTTATGTTTTGCCGCAGTTTTTATGTCGGCGTCACTGCATACATGCTCCGCATACAGTGAATGCTGCCCCCGCCAGCCGGACACAGCGCGCCTGGTCTGACGTCAGTGCGCTTTTACATAACGCACAGCAGCGCGCCTTCCTGCCCTGTCGGCAGTACGCTTTCATGCCCTGTCGGCAGCGCGCCTTTTTTCCCTGCCCCTATAGCTTTTTCTCCTGCACTGTGCCATAATATATATCAGTAAGCAAATCAGATTTTTTAACACAGGCATTGATGTATACGACTGGAGGTCTGAAAACCATGCATATCGCCATCTGCGATGACGATGCCAACACAGCTAGAGATTTGCAGCAGAAAATGCTGCATCTGCCCGCGGCCGACATAGGCAGGATAGATATATTCACCGACCCTGACAGGTTTGTTTTCGCAGCGGAAACGACACGCTACGATCTTGTTTTCATGGACATCGAGCTCGGAAACGAGTCCGGCATCGATCTGTCCGGAAGGCTGCTGCGAAGCCGTCCCGACATGCAGATAATCTTCATTTCAGGCTATGATGACTACTATCTTCAGGTATACGATGTAGAGCACGTGTTTTTTCTGAAAAAACCGGTCGATGCGGCACGTCTGCAGACTGCGCTCGAAACTGCCCGCAGCCGCCTGGCGCTGGCGCGCAGCGAGTTCATCCCCATAAGCAGCAAACAGGGGATCACACGTATCCCGCAGGTGGGGATCATGTATCTGGAAAAAAGCCGCAGACTGATTCTTTTCCATACCTCTGACGGTGAAACTTACAGGACTTACGGCAAATTCTCGGATTTCTCTGACAGGCTGAACAGCTTTTTCTTTCAGTGTCATACCAGCTTTGTCGTGAATTTCAGATATGTTTCCGAAATGCGAGGCAGGAAATTCATCATTTCATCCAGCCTCACCGCCACAGGCCGCATCGAGACTGAACCCGAGATCGAGATCCCGATCAGCAAGACATATTATAATGAGGCAAAGGAAGCTTTCCTCAGATATCTGGGGTAGATCCGCATCATTTACAGCATTTGCGGCATCCTCAGCATTCACAGCATTGACAGCATTGACAGCATTTGCGGCCCGCAGCAAAGGAGACCTTAACATGCCCGATATCACCGCCTTAAATACAACCTTAAATACAACAGCATCTGCGCTCGCCCTCAACGCCGGAGTCGCGATCCTCAGCACATGCTTTTTTCTATACATATCGTTCAGATGCATCGGCATCACAAACCACAGAAAAGCGGCATTCATACTGATAGCCGTAACTGCGCTGATCTTTGATATCATCTGCATATTCCTGACGATGCTGCCGCCCTACAGCAGCTCGTTATCACTGCAGCTGGCGGATTACACGCTTCACATGTTCAAAACACTTATCATACTCGCCGTGATCGCCATATGCGCAGAAGGTTATCTGCCGCGCAATTTTATCGTGCTGTTTCTGTACTGCGACGTGCTGACGACCATACCATTCATGCCGCATCACTTCCTGAATGATCTCATCCTGAAACACTACGGTCTGCTTAACGACCCCAGCATCCCCGGCGGATACGCCTCGCCCCTGCCGAAAACCGCTGCAAATACTGCTTCATGGGCTCTGATGCTTCTGACCTGTATGCTGGTCTGCAGGCTTTTCAACAGATACCTGATGCCTGCCCTGCGCAGGATCCCCGATGCCGCATGTCTGCTGTTTCTCCTGATTTCATTCGCAGGCGGCATCTTCAAGAGTGCGATGCTGCTCAAAGCCAGCCTGTACGTACATGTCACATATACGACCGGCCACGGCGACAGCCGCCTTGCTGCCACAGACAGAACACTTATTCTGATGCTGTTATTCGTTTTCCTGGTAATACTGATGCTTGCCGCGACCGCCCTCCGTCAGCAGCTGACACGAATAATCGGGCTCGAAAACGACATGCTGCTCGACTACTACAACAATGTTGCCGCGCTCCACAGCAGTATCCGCGGCATGCGTCACGATCTGTCTAACCATCTCGCCGCGCTTTCTTTTATTTCTTCCGGGGAAAGTGCTGCAGGTCCGGGCCGGC
>CAVEWO010000219.1:0-3612 GCA_963619345.1 Bacteroidaceae bacterium | reverse complement strand
TGCAAAGCGCTGTCTTTCATCAAGTCTTCACCGTGTTTTACTGTTAATTTTTTATGATAGATGATATACTATAAAAACGGGATTTTTTGTATTAACAGGATCGGAGGTATACGATTGAGACGTAACTTTGATATTTCTTTTATTATACTTGTTGCCATACTGCTGATGAGTTCTCTGAGAAATGGAGCGTTCACTCATCCGATGCAGTGGCTGATGAGTGAGCTTCTGCTGCTGCCGGGGATTATCGTAGGTCTTTCCCTTCATGAATACGCTCATGCAAAGGTCGCGTATAGACTGGGTGATCCTACTCCGAAGATGCAAGGCAGGGTGACGATAAACCCGCTGGCGCATATCGATCCGCTGGGGCTTGCGGCATTGCTGTTCGCAGGTTTCGGATGGGGCGTGCCTGTACAGATAAATCCAGCCAACTTCAGAAACAGGCGACGTGACGAACTGCTAGTTGCACTGGCAGGTGTTGCGATGAATCTCCTCGTTGCGATAGTGTTCTCACTGATAGCAAAAATACTGTACATGGCAGTGCCGGGATTCCTGTCGGGAAGCGTGGGATATATACTGTGGCTGATCATAAGGAATGTGATAATAATAAACCTTGTGCTGATGATCTTCAATCTGATACCGTGCCCGCCGCTTGATGGATTCAACGTGGTCGCGGAGCTTTTCAACATCAGACAAACGGAGTTTTACTGGACGCTTTACCGATACGGCAACTGGATACTGATCGCACTGATAATATTCGGCATAACGAGCATGATCATCACACCGTGTGTGAATTTCATGTACAGTCTGCTGTACAGCTTTATAATTTAGGCAGGGATACTTGACATGGATTATTTGGATAAACTGAACAAAAAACAGAGAGAAGCGGCTATACATACCGAGGGGCCGCTTCTTATTCTGGCGGGCGCGGGCAGCGGCAAGACAAGCACGATGACCCACAGGATCGCATATATGATACGGGAGAAGCATGTTGATCCGTATAATATACTTGCGGTGACATTTACAAACAAGGCTGCGAAAGAGATGAAGACGAGAGTCGAAGAACTGCTGGGAAGCGGACTGAGCTCGTGGATCATGACATTTCACTCGGCATGCCTGAGGATACTGAGGATGCACGCAGAAGTGCTGGGGTACGGCAGAGATTTTACTGTATATGACCCGACAGATCAGAAGACTCTAGTTAAAAATATAATAAAAGAACTGAATATAGACGGCAAACGCTACACGCCGTCATATTTTCTGGGAATAATCAGCAAATGCAAGGAGAATCGCGTATCAAGCGAAGAATACACTAATATCTTCGGCGATGATATCAAGGACAGGATGACTGCAAGAGTGTACGGCAGCTACGAAAAGACACTCAAAAAAAACAATGCGATGGATTTCGATGACCTGCTGCTCAATGCAGTTCGCCTTTTCGAAAATGATGAAGCTGTGCTGCTGAAATACCAGAACAGGTTCAGATACATAATGGTTGATGAGTACCAGGACACAAACAGGCTGCAGTACACATTCATAAAGATGCTCGCCGAGGCACACAATAACATATGCGTGGTCGGCGATGATGACCAGTGCATATACCAGTGGAGAGGCGCAGATATAAGGAATATACTGGAGTTCGAAAGGGATTTCAGAGATGCGAAAGTCGTGAAGCTTGAACAGAACTACAGATCGACCTCCACGATACTTGATGCAGCTCATTCGGTGATAGAGAACAATCGTGGGAGAAAAGCGAAAAAGCTGTGGACCGACAATGAAAAAGGCCATAAGATCGTGTATTTCCGCGCTGAAGACGAGAGAGACGAGGCGTATTTTGTGGCGAGCGAAATCAACAGGATGAAGTCAGCATCGCATCCGTACAGCGACTTCGCGATACTCTACAGGACCAATTCACAGTCGAGAACCTTCGAAGAAGCGCTCTCAAGGAGAGGGATCCCGTACAGAGTACTCGGGGGTCTGCGATATTACGACAGAAAAGAAATAAAGGATATAATGTGCTATCTGAGGCTGATACAGAATCACGCCGATGATCTGGCGCTGATGAGAGTGATAAACGAGCCTAAACGAGGTATCGGAGGCAAGACAGCGGACAAGCTCAGGACGCTGGCAGCAGTCAGGAACGAAAGTGTTTTTGACGTTCTCGGCGACAGGGAAGTGATATCTTCATTTTCATCAAAGGTATCCAGGAATATAGAAAGTTTCAGAAAGCTGATAGATGCGTACAGCAGCGAAAAGGACGATATGAAGATCTCTGATCTGTATGATGGAGTCCTCGTGAAGTCCGGCTATCTCAAGACGCTGGAGGGTCAGAACACGCTGGAGGCGGAGAGCCGCATAGAGAACTTGCTGGAGTTCAAATCGGTTATTTACGATTACGAGAAAGAGGATCCGAATATCACGCTGGCGGAGTTCATGGAAAGGATAGCGCTGCTGGCTGAGGTGGACAATCACGACGCGGATGAGAATGCAGTCGTGATGATGACGATGCACAGTGCCAAGGGTCTTGAGTTCCCGTTCGTGTTCCTGCCCGGCATGGAAGACGGGCTTTTTCCGGGCTGGCGTGCGTTCGACAGAGAAGACGGACTCGAGGAGGAAAGGCGTCTGTGCTACGTGGGCATGACGCGTGCAAAGGAGCGGCTGTGGCTGACGAGCGCAGAGCGCAGGACGCTTTACGGCAAGACGGATTATACGAGGGAATCCCAGTTCCTTCGCGAACTCGACAAGAAGCTGATAGAGGGCGATGCGATATTCGAGAAAAAGAAACGTACAGCAGACGGTGTGTTCACTGACGGGATAACCGAAAGTCAGCCGTTCAGACCATTCGATCAGCTGAAGTATGCCAGACAGCAGGTGAAAAAAAATGCAGTCGCAGATCCAGATGATTTCAGCGCGGGGGAACTCGTATCACATACTAAATTCGGTGAAGGCGAGGTCATTTCGTGCGACGGCAAGATCGTGACGGTAAAATTCGGCGATGGAACGAAAAAGCTCGCTGTGGGATTCGCTCCGCTGAAAAAGCTCTGATGCAGAATCCTGTGAGAGGATAAAAGAAGAGGTGTATCACATATGGAAGACAAGCGAAAACTCATCGAGGAGAAGGTAGCATTCCTTAATAAAGCGGCGAAAGCCTACTATCAGGAAAACCGGGAACTGATCACTAATAAGGAGTACGACAGCCTGTATGACGAGCTCGAAAAACTGGAAAAAGAAACCGGGATAGTGCTTTCCTCGAGTCCGACGGCAAATGTCGGGTATGAGGTGCTCAGTGGGCTGCCAAAGGAGCGTCATCCGTCTCCGATGCTGTCTCTGGACAAGACTAAAGATGTCGCTGTGTTACGTGAATGGCTTGGCAATCATGAAGGACTGCTTTCGTGGAAGCTCGATGGCCTCACGACGGTATTGACCTATGAAAACGGCAGACTTGAGAAAGCGGTGACGAGAGGCGACGGCCTCACGGGCGAGGTGATAACCAGCAATGCCAGAAAGTTCGAGAACATACCGCTGGAGATACCGGAAAAGGGCACAGTAACTGTGAGAGGCGAGGCCGTGATAAGTTATGCGGATTTTGAAGAGATAAACAGAACGATAGGTGAT
>CAVEWO010000218.1:0-3613 GCA_963619345.1 Bacteroidaceae bacterium | reverse complement strand
GAGTATACCACAAATCCTGTACCTAGCCAACAAAATATGGTAGAATCAATACACAAGCTTCATATACAGAACACATTAAAAATTTATTCTTACAATATAGATCAAGGAGGATATTAATATGGCGAAAATATTAGTCGCAGATGACGAGCAGAAGATAAGAGAGGTCATCAGGGAATATTCCGAATTCAACGGTCACGAGATCACAGAGGCTGCAGACGGTATGACGGCTGTAGGCCTTTGCAGACTCAATGATTACGACCTTATCATAATGGATATCATGATGCCGAAACTCGATGGCTTTTCGGCGTGCAAGGAGATCAAGAAAATCAAGGACATACCTATCATCATGCTTTCAGCCAGAAGCGAGGAATACGATAAACTCTTCGGCTTCGAGCTGGGTATTGATGACTATGTCGTGAAGCCTTTCAGCCCTAAGGAACTGATGGCGAGAGTCAATGCAGTTCTCTCAAGAAACAGCGCTTCGGAAAAGCCTGCTGAAAAGGTTATGAAGTTCGACGGTCTAGAGATCAACATACCTGCCAGAACGGTATATGTAGACGGCAAAAAAGTAGATCTCACACCTAAGGAATACGATCTGCTGTTTTACCTCGTGGAAAACAAGAACATCGCGCTTTCCAGGGACAAGCTGCTTTCCGACATATGGGGATACGACTTCTTCGGCGACGACAGAACGATCGACACTCACATCAAGAATCTGAGAAATAATCTCGGCAAATACAGAGACTACATCGTTACGTTAAGAGGGGTAGGGTACAAATTTGAAGCTTAGACTTGATTCCAAAAGTATAAAATTCAAAACATGGCTCTACTTTATACTGTTTGCAGGCTTCCTGATGGTAGTGCTGTGGTTTTTCCAGGTGCTCTTTCTCAACAGCTTTTACAGCGTTATGAAGGACGAGCAGACAAGACGCGTGGCAAAAAACATCGAGTCGGCATATACGCTCAAGAGCAACGAAAAATTCCTCAAGACTGTGGAATCGATATCAAACAGCAACGACATGTTCATATATGTCGTTTCACACGACGGCAGCACTATGTATTTCAGACCTTCAGGAGACAGCACCAACGCACAGTACTACGCCGAACAAATCGAAACGATCAACCAGGTGATGCTTAAGGAAAACGTCGACTCAGCATACAAGCGCATCAAAAGCGACGACTCAAAAGATGTCCTCGCTTACGGCAAGCTGCTGACGAACAAGGAAAAGGAACCGATGCTGGTGTACATATTTTCACCGCTTTATCCTGTATCCTCGACGATAAACATCCTGACCAACCAGCTGATCTATGTCACATGCATTTCACTGATGGTCGCATGCCTGATATCATTCTACCTTTCGATAAGGATCACCAGACCGATACGAAAGATCACCCGTTCTGCGGAAAGGCTTGCAGTCGGCGAATACGGCATAGTATTCAAGGGCGGTCACTATACAGAGATCAACAATCTTGCAGACACGCTTACCAGAGCTTCCATCGAACTGGAAAAGTCAGACATGCTTCAGAAGGACCTGATC
Organism: Bacteroidaceae bacterium; assembly: GCA_963619345.1. Taxonomy (GTDB): domain Bacteria; phylum Bacillota; class Clostridia; order Peptostreptococcales; family Anaerovoracaceae; genus Lentihominibacter. The sequence goes on along the minus strand of CAVEWO010000218.1, from coordinate 2,075 downwards.
GCAAACGTCTCGCACGATCTGAGGACGCCGCTTACCATGATCAAATCGTATGCCGAAATGATAAGAGACCTGTCAGGCGACAATCCGCAGAAACGCGAACAGCACCTTCAGGTCATAATAGATGAAGCCGACAGACTCAATATGCTAGTAGGTGATCTGCTCTCGCTTTCAAGGATGCAGTCGGGCAAGATGGTACTCCATCCTGCCGAATTCAACATCACGAACGCCGTCCAGAGCATCATCAACACCTACAAGATCATGGAAGATGAACAGGGATATACATTCAGATTCAACTGCTCAGGCAGTTATATAGCAAAAGGCGATGCGGACAAGATAAAACAGGTCATATCCAACCTGCTCACGAATGCGATCAAATTTGCAGGAGAGGACAAAACCGTGATAGTAACGCTCAAACGGCGCGGCAGATACGTTATATGCAAAGTCGAGGACCACGGTATCGGCATAGCTCCGGAAGAACTCAATCACGTATGGGAGCGCTACTATCGCGCAAGCTCCAATATGGTGAGAGCTTCCGAAGGTTCAGGTCTCGGACTTTCCATAGTCAAGGAGATACTGACGCTCCACAAGTCGAACTTCGGAGTCGACAGCACAGTAGGAGAAGGCACGACATTCTGGTTCGAACTCGACTTCGTGAAAACAGACAGGAGCCGCGGCGCACTTACAGAAGACACAGAAAGGAACAGCTCAAAAAATGACAACTGACACAGAGATCCACAGTATACATGCCGAAAAAACCGGCAGCAGTCCCGTGCCGGACTGCGATTTCCATACTCATACAGGTTTTTCAGACGACTGCTATGTTTCCGCAGACGTGATGCTGGAAAGCGCTGCAGCTCAGGGTATAAAAACACTTGCGGTGACGGATCACTATGATCCCGGATATCCGGATCCCGAATTCCCGTTCCAGCTTGATTTTAAAAAATACAATGAATATATGCTGAAAGCCCGTGAAAAATACCGCGGCATCATGGATATCCGCATCGGTATGGAAGTCGGGATAATGGCCGGACAGTTCGAATCTGCCAATAAAGCTATAAACGCTTTCCCGTATGATATAATCATGGGATCATTCCACTGCAACCGCGAAAAGGATTTGTACACCTACGACTTCACTGACGTCGACGGTTCTGTAATTCTTGAAGACTTTTATATGTATGTCTACGAATGCCTCAGAGAATTCGACAACTACGATGTGCTGAGCCATTTCAGCATCATAGACAGATACATCGGCAAGCTTTACGACTACACTCCGCTGACCGATATTATCGACGCCTCGCTGAAGCTTGCCGTAGAAAGCGGCAAAGGCCTGGAGATCAACACTTCCAGCTTCAAGTACGGGACAGGCACGTGGCTTCCGCGCGAATCTATACTCAAAAGATACCGCGAACTCGGCGGCGAGATACTGACATTCGGATCTGATGCGCACTCACCAGAGCACTACCGCTTCCATTTCAACGATGCGGTCAAGTTTGCAAAGAGCCTGGGATTCAGATACTACTGCAGATTCAGTCAGAGGAAACCTGAGTTTGTAAAGCTGTGATTGCTGCTTCGATACGACAAAAATACAGAAAAAGCCATAGTTCTTTACACTTTCCTGTAAAACACACACTGCAGGACTTCACATTAAGTCCCACTCATTTTTCAAAAAAGAAAACGACTCCTGCCCGGTACGTTCCGTGGTCAGAAGTCGTCTCCCTGAATTAAATTAATTAAATGGGTGGAGGAATTTATATTGTATCAATATAAATTCTTTGTATCATAAATGCACTTATGCGATACATTCAGCTAAAACTTTGAGGAATTCGCGGCAGTCTTCAGGATAGATCTCTCCCATGTTTGCTACCTGGAACATGCCCATTTCCTCATATTTGCCCTTGCCGCTGTAAACGACATAGCCCTTTTCTTCCATAGCCTTCAGGAATGTCTTCAGGTCTTTTCCTTCAGGAAGGAATACAGATGTAACTGTATTTGCCATCTTTGATTCATCATCCAGAAGCAGCTTCAGACCCATGTCCTTCATGCCTTTTCTGAGTATGCCTGCGCATTCCTTATAT
>CAVEWO010000217.1:0-3616 GCA_963619345.1 Bacteroidaceae bacterium | reverse complement strand
ATATCGTTTAAATCCCTGAAAGTAGTTAGGTTCCGTTGCCTGCCCTTCACAGAAAATGTAGTATCGGAATTCTTTCTTTTCCAGATATTCCTGTTTACGCCTTTTTTTCCAATTGTCTTTATCTTTTCTGCCTCTTCTAGCCATTCACCTTCCCCCAGTCTATGATCTTTCTGAGGTAAGGGTCCGCACCGTATTTTCCTTCCAGATACTGCTTGTCAAATTTGGCATCTTTGCGTACAGACTCACCTTTCGCATTTTTAAATTCTACAAGAGAATACAACTTCGAGTTTTGACGATTTCCTTTTGCCACAAACCATATCTCGTCTCTTCTGAATACCTCGCTGTTCATAGTAGACAAGTCATGAGATGTAAAAATCAGCTGTGCGTGATATTTATTTATTTTCATGTCGTTGAACATCATTATGATATATCGCAGCAAAACCGGATGTATCTTTGCATCTAATTCGTCTATTATCAGCGTTATCCCATGCAGCAAACTGTCTGCAATAAATGGTAAAAGACCAAACAGTTTCTGGGTTCCGCTGGATTCATCAAATAGATTCAATTCTGTTTCATATCCATCCACCATATGCTTCGTAAATACTTTCAATCGGCCGTTTTCTTTTTCTTCAAAACGAAAATCAACAATATCCAGATCCATTTCCTGTATCATCTGAAGCATCAGTTTTTTCACTTCTTCTGAATTTGACACTACCATTCGCATTTCCTGTATCGGATTCCCGTAATTCAGAAAATCTATTTTGTCACCAAACCACCCCAGCACATCCTGGACCACTTCGTTTTTGCTGTAAGTGATACCAAGATAAGATAGCAGCGGCAATGTGTCTGACAATCCATCGCTGGTTTTTAATCTTGCAAATGCGCCTTTTAAAATAATCTCATTTTCATCTCTTTCAAAGAGTGCTGATTTGCGTCCGGTCTCTAATTTTATACGGTCCAGTCTTTCATATTCGATCACTTCTTTTCTGACGATCAATTCATATCGGTACTCAGCTAACGCTGTTCTGAAGAACAATTCGAACTCTGTCGGTTCATTTATCGTCTTTTCATCAAAAACAAACGGCTCTATCACAAGCTTTTTCATATTTATTGCAACTTCTTCATTGCTGCTTGTCGCATATAATGGTCTAAGGACTTTCGTGACCAGGCTGTAAAGTGCTTCAAGAACGTTTGATTTTCCACCACCATTAGGTCCATATACAGCTGACACAGGCAGATATGATTCACCGTCTGTATCTTTTATGATCCTGTCTTCATGCTCAGAAATGGCGGCAGCCTGCATGTCAAATGTTACCTCATCTCGTATGCTCTTAAAATTTTTCACTGTAAACTGGCATAACATCTTCTTTACCTCCATTTGTCTAAACTTCTTGCTCGTACCTTTATTATATCTCGTTTTTTCATTTTTACAACTATTATACGAGATAAAAGCTCATATTTTGCATTATAATTTTCTTTTTGACAAATTTAGATAAAATTGCTCCATATATATTCTTCAAAAGAAATTATTATCTTAACTACTAATATAACCAAGGAGTGAGGCTTTCTAAAGCAGCCCAACCCCTATTGTTTTTACTTATAAATATTTTGAAATGATCTCTGAATTCATTGTACAATATACAACACCCTCACACACCTTCTGCAAAGCTTTCATACCCGTCGGCGGCTTTGAATGTGATGTCTTCTCCCAGGGCTTCGAAATGTTTCCGGCCGCATCGTATCTTGTCCAGCTCATTGCCTCGAAGAGCGCCGATCTCTATATTGCCTTTTGTTTCCACTACGAAATACAGCTTGTTCTGTCCGTCGTCTTCTATCAGCACCGCCCAGTCAGGATTGTAAGCTCCCAATGGGGTCGATATCCTGAACCATTCCGGAAGTTTTGCAAAGACACGAACTTTTTCATTACTATCCAGTCCTTCTGCAAATCCTCGCTCCACCTGGCTGTCATATACGACATAGTTGTAAACAGAATGTTTCGCTTCCACCATGTTCTGCTCAAGATAGCCCGTAAGCTCCTGATTTTCAAACAGCTCCTGTGCGTAGTATTCATCATTGCCGATCTTCGTATATTTGATTCCGTCAACGATCATATCTCTCATAACGGATGTGATTATCTTCGCAGTCTGTTCCATATATCTCTGAGGATTCTTCTTGAACAGTTCAAGTGTTTTGCTCTGGATAAGGATCTCAACTATCGTCTTTCTCATAAGATCCGTCCTGTTCTGCAGGTATGTGATGATGTCCGGCAAAGTTTCTCTCATACTTGTCACCGCCACTGCTGTACGCTGGTTTTCATCTGTACTTACACCTCCGCCGGATATATTCACATTCGCCTTGGTATACACCAGCTTCGCCGAGCTTATATCCAGCGTTTTCTGCATCATATAGCAGCATTTTTCGATCAGCTTGTATGTATCAAAATCAACGGAGTATGTAGTCTTGTACTTTATCCGCTCCCAGAGTTCCTTGAAATCAGCGCCGAGATACACTTCTTTGTTGAGGGCTACTGTGCGTTTCTCCGCAGCCGGTTTGATATTAAGATTGCCGCTGACTTTCCTGCAGACCGCCTGTATCTCCGCTTTGTATCCTGCCAGCTCCTCCCTTATCTCTACCTTATCTGATTTTATCGCTTCTTTCAGCAGATCCGTCACCTTGTCATTGTCATCGATATATCCCTTTTCCTTGAAGTCACGATATATCTGCTCTGACTTTTCCGTACCAAGATACTCCGTAATGCCGGCCTCCGTTTTGACCGGTATATTTGCAAAGGTATGGGCTTCGATTATACCGAAACGTATGCCTTCTTCATCCTCGTATTCTTTCTGCAGCTTGTTTGCAAAATCTTCATAGCTCTCATTAGCCATGACTGTCAGCGTATTTATCGCAAATCCATGCTGGCGCACTCCGTTCTGATCGACACACAGTCTGAGCCCTCTGCCTATCTCCTGCCTTTTCTTGACCTCGCTCCTGCTTTCGTTCAAAGTACAGATCTGGAACACATTGGGATTGTCCCAGCCCTCACGCAAAGCTGAATGTGAAAAGATGAATCTCAGCTTACTGTCGAAGGAAAGCAGTTTTTCTTTATCCTTCATGATGAGATTGTATGCATCATCATCTGCTGCCGTCTTCCCGGACGTATCCTTGTAGGCATCCTTTCCATCATTAGTCTTTACCTTTTTGTCTATGGAAAAGTACCCGTCATGTACATCCTCTGCTGCTGTATCCAGATCGATATCATTGAACAGAGTATTATATTTCGGTCTCCTGATGAGTTCGTTATAATTACGCTCGAAAATCTCAGCGTAAACGCCTTTGCAGCGGTTGCCTTCCTCATCATAGTATCTGTAGTTTGCGACTTTGTCGATAAAAAACAGGCTGAGCACCTTTATCCCATGTTTGTTGAGTATGAGTTCCTTGTTAAGATGTTCCTCTATGGTTTTCCTTATCTGCTGTTCTTTGACAGCCAGATCGTCTATGTCTCCCACAGCCTCGCCGATCCTCAATATCTCAGGCTTTGCAGAAAATGAAAGATACTCGCTTCCCTTTTCACAATAGATCTCATCGACTATATATCCATCGTATATAGACCTGTTTC
>CAVEWO010000216.1:0-3628 GCA_963619345.1 Bacteroidaceae bacterium | reverse complement strand
CAGTCTCATTCACACTCCACTTGATATCTGCAAAATCATACCCTGCTTTTATTTCAACGCCATAACTGAAAATGCATTTGCTTTCCGTAAAAGGAATATTGTATCCAAACAAGGTTCGTGCATCTTCTGTAGTGCTGACCTCTTTGCTGTACACAGACTGAGTTGCCAGCTCTCCTATATCTTTAAAACCAAGACGCACAGTATCACTTTCCGAGTGACTTAATTTGCCGATTCCAAAATATACGCCTATTACAACTACCAGAATTATAATAACGGCAATAATTATTTTTTTCTTATCAGATACTTTGTTTTTTTCTGCTTTCATTACTTCTTCTCCCAAAAACACATTTGATTCGACTTTTGCTAAACTGCATTTATTATATCAATTATAAAATCAATATTCCAGCTTAATGTCGCTTTTAATGCAAAGAGCATCTCCGATATGTAAATCAACAAACAGGATCCAGAGACTGCCGTGCAGGATTTTTCCTGTACCGCAGTCCCTTTATACCGCAACGATAATCGTTATTCTTTATCTTTTAAAGTCTTTATATCTTCCCGAAACTTCTCGAGCTTTTCTTTTGCTTTTTCAGTATCGTTGTCCCAGAATGCACTGCTTTCATCCGACCAGAACCTGTATATATCTCTGGACGCATCCGACCAGTCTCTGTATACGCACGACATGCTGTCTGACCACCTGTCGTATTCGTCTGAAGACATGTCTGACCATTCTCTGTAACTGACATAATCATATCCATCGCTGACTACGCCACTGTAAAACGAGTCATACATATCTCCCAGAAGATCATCGTAAATCCCATCATATATATCACCTAAAGCATCATCATATATATGATCGTAAAGATCTTCAAGCTTATCGTATTTTTCATCATTTGGATCATCTGACTGTAAAATAAGCTCCACATAACATCCTGCGTATTCTCTCATCCGTATCAGGATCTGTTCATTTTCAGTTTCGATTTTCCCATAAAATGAAGTTACCTTATCAATATTTTTCGTATACTTGTCAAACGTGTCGATTTCTGTCGTCAAAGCTTCATATTCGCTTCGAAGATCCGTGATCGTATCTTCCACATCTGCAGTTACGATTTCCTCAAGCTCTTCGATAGAATTGACGGACACCGTCTTCTGAACTCCCGCTTTCCCTGATCCTGCAGGCGCTTTCGTCCCTCCGCAGGCAGTGGTCAGCATCACCTGTACTATTACCAATATTATTATGATACTTTTCTTCATTTCTACCTCCTTCTCCTGTGTTTTATCTACTTTCCGGAAACCTCGCCGTCCCGGCAGGCCTGCTTCATCACCTCTTCAAGATACCCTGAATATGTAATACTTTTCCCTTCTGCATTTACATTGCTGAAGTCCGGCACGCCTTCGCGTATGATAAATCTGGCAAAATTTATCTGCTCTTCGATCTCACCTTTCTTGGCGGTAAGCTTTCTGATATGCTTCTGTAAAAACTGCGCCTGACTTTCCTCTGACATCTCGATGATTTCCTTGATTTCTTCCAATTTCATTCCTGCTTTCTTGTAAGTAAGGATCCTGCTCAGTTTTTTCAATTTTTCATCGCTGTACAGTCTCTCATTTCCATCCGACCGTTCTACCGGCAACACGCCAGCATCATCGTAATACTGCAAAGTACGCTTTGATACTCCGGCTAACATACACACTTCCTTTACTTTTTTCATAAGGGTTCCCTTTCCATGGTATCGAGTTTACGCTATCACGAATACGTGATAGCAATACCCAATTCCATTTATTTCTGCATTAGCTTTCATAAAAGCGTGTGTAAATTTCGCGTGCGTATCAAAAACTTCAAAATCTTATACCTAGGCATACAAAAAACAAAACAGCCGGGGAAACTCTTCAGAATTTCCCCGGCCGTCGCGCCGTTATCTCACCAGCACCTGTGCCTGTGCTGATATTTCTTCATTATTCAGCTGTAAAGGTCAGCTTGTCACCGTCGCAGTCGATGAGGACTTTGTCGCCGTCCTTGACGCTGCCCTTTATGATTTCGCCTGCGAGCTCTGTCTCGACATTTCTCTGCAGGAATCGCTTTACAGGTCTTGCGCCGTAAGCCGGATCGTAGCTTTCGTCGGCGATGAACTTCTTCGCTCTGTCTGTGAGCGTGAGCGTGATGTTCCTTTCTTCAAGACGCTTTTCGATGTCCTTCATAGCGAGCTCGATGATCTTTACGATCTGTGTTTCTGTGAGCGGCGAGAATACTACGATCTCGTCGATCCTGTTCAGGAACTCAGGTCTGAAGTATTTCTTCGTCTCGTCTTCGACCTTCTGCTTGACTTCTTCGTCGACCGTTCCGTCCGATCTGATACCATCGATCAGGTAGTTGCTTCCGATGTTGGAAGTCATGATGACGATGGTGTTTTTGAAGTCCACGGTCCTGCCCTGGTTGTCTGTCAGACGTCCGTCATCCAGCAACTGGAGCAGGATGTTGAATACATCCGGATGTGCTTTTTCAATCTCGTCGAACAGGATCACGCTGTAAGGTTTTCTCCTTACGGCCTCTGTCAGCTGTCCGCCTTCATCGTATCCAACGTATCCCGGAGGCGCACCTACCAGTCTCGAGACTGAGTGTTTCTCCATGTATTCAGACATGTCTATACGCACCATATTTTTCTCGGAGTCAAACAATGCTTCTGACAAAGCTTTTGCAAGCTCGGTCTTGCCGACACCTGTAGGTCCGAGGAAGATGAACGATCCGATCGGTCGCTTTTCGTCCTTGAGTCCGGCTCTCGCCCTGAGCACTGCCTCTGCAACAGCCTTGACGCCTTCCTCCTGGCCGATGACTCTCTTGTGAAGTATCTCAGGCAGCTTTAACAGCTTTTCCCTCTCGCTCTCTACGAGCTTGCTTACAGGGATGCCCGTCCAGCCGGAGATGACTTCCGCAATCTCCTCTTCGGTGACTTCTTCCTTGAGGAGTCTGGATTCCTTGGCTTCTTCAGCCTTTTCCTTCTCTGCCTCAAGTTTCTTTTCGAGTTCAGGCAGCGTGCCGTATTTGAGCTGTGCCAGCTTTTCGAGATCGTAATGTCTCTCGGCTTCTTCCATCTGATGCTTTACATCCTCGATCTGCTGCTTTACAGCCTTTACCTCAGTAATTGCTTTCTTTTCGCCTTCCCACTGTGCACGCATTGCATTGCTTTCATCGCGGAGCTGTGACAGTTCTTTTTCCAAAGCTGCCAGCCGAGCTTTCGAGCCGGAGTCTGTTTCTTTGCTGAGAGCCTGCTTTTCGATCTCGAGCTGCATTATCTTTCTCGATATCTCATCCAGTTCTGACGGCATGCTGTCGATCTCTGTCCTGATCTTGGAAGCCGCTTCGTCCATCAGATCGATCGCCTTGTCCGGCAGGAATCTGTCACTGATGTATCTGTCCGAAAGTGTTGCGCATGCAATCAGTGCACTGTCTGTTATCCTTACGCCGTGATGGATCTCGAATCGCTCTTTCAGACCTCTGAGGATCGATATCGTATCTTCCACTGTCGGCTGATCTACCAGCACCTTCTGGAAACGACGTTCCAGTGCGGCATCTTTTTCGATATATTTTCTGTATTCATCGAGCGTAGTCGCACCTATGCAGTGCAGCTCGCCT
>CAVEWO010000215.1:0-3641 GCA_963619345.1 Bacteroidaceae bacterium | reverse complement strand
CTATGTCATCAAGCGATGCTGTTAATTGCGATATCAACCGCTGTCTCATCTGCGCCATAGACGCACTGTTTTCACGACGGCCGTGCTCAGACATCTCCGCTGCCAGACCAAATCCCGCTATCGCAGGCACATTCTCCGTTCCGGATCGCTTGCCGCTTTCCTGTCCGCCTCCGCATATGAACGCCGGTATGTTCACGCCTTCTCTTATGCATATGGCTCCGATGCCTTTTGGCCCGTGGATCTTGTGTCCGCTTACCGATATCACGTCTGCATCGCTGCAAAGCTGCAGTTTACCGAAGCTCTGCACCGCATCGCAGTGGAATATCCCCGGCGAATCCTTTTCTTTCATTATCTGTCTGACTTCGTTTACGGGCATTATCGTTCCCGCTTCATTATTTACATGCATCATAGATACGAGGATCGTCTCACCGTTGATCGACGCTCTCAGTTCATCTAGATCAAGTCTGCAGTTTCGGTCGACGCCGACGTATATCACCTCGAAACCTTGTTTTTCCAGCTCCCTGCAGCATTCCAGCACTGCCGGATGCTCCACCGCCGTCGTCACGATCCTGCGTCCTCGTCTTTTAAGCGCTTTGGCCGCTCCGAATATCGCCATGTTGTCTGCTTCTGTACCTCCGGATGTAAAATACACCCTGCCGTCTTCCATGCCGATCGCCTTCTGCAGTGCGGTACGCGCCTTTTTTACAGCTTTTTCACTGTCCACACCAAGCTGATAGAGCGACGACGGATTGCCGTAAAGCTCATCCATATACCGAAGCATCTCGCGCGTCACTTCAGTATACTGCCTTGTTGTTGCACTGTTATCCAAATAAATCATGTATTTCTCCTATAACAGTCTGAGGCGGATCCAGTCCGCCTCAGTTCGTTTTTATTCTGACTTTGTCATCGTCTATTTCGCATAGTCTACTGCTCTCGTCTCTCTGACAACATTTACCTTGATCTGACCAGGGTATTCAAGTTCTGATTCGATCTTCTTCGAAATATCTCTTGCAAGCAGAGCTATCGCATCATCGCCCACTTCATCAGGTTTTGCGATGATCCTGATCTCTCTTCCCGCCTGTATCGCAAACGATCTTTCTACCCCCTCGGTAGTGTTCGCGATTTCTTCGAGTTTCTGCAGTCTCTTGATATACGACTCGAGAGTTTCACGTCTCGCTCCAGGTCTGGCTGCTGAAAGCGCATCTGCCGCAGCTATAAGTACAGCTTCGATCGACTTAGGCTCATAATCACCGTGGTGTGCAGCCATTCCATTGATTACAGCTTCAGACTCTTTGTACTTTCTCAGCACTTCGATACCAATATCCACGTGTGTGCCTTCACGCTCGTGGTCAAGAGCCTTTCCTATGTCATGCAGCAGCCCCGCTCTCTTCGCAAGAGTCACATCCAGTCCGAGTTCACCTGCCATAAGACCTGCCAGATGCGCTACCTCTACGGAGTGCTTGAGCACGTTCTGACCGTATGACGTTCTGTATTTCAGTCTTCCCAGCAGCTTTATCAGTTCAGGATGAAGGTTGTGGATGCCCACCTCGAATGTAGCCTGTTCGCCTTCTTCCTTGATTATAGCATTGACTTCTTTTTCTGATTTCTGCACCATTTCCTCGATCCTTGCCGGATGTATCCTTCCGTCAACAATCAGTTTTTCAAGTGACAGTCTGGCGATTTCTCTCCTTACCGGATCGAATCCCGACAGTATCACCGCTTCAGGTGTATCGTCTATTATCAGATCTATTCCTGTGAGCGTCTCGATGGCGCGTATATTCCTGCCTTCTCTTCCGATGATACGACCCTTCATCTCGTCGTTAGGAAGCGGTACAACAGAAACCGTAGATTCCGCAACATGATCCGCCGCACATCTCTGGATGGCTCCGGTGATTATCTCCTTCGCCTTTTTCTCCGCGTCTTCCTTTGCCTTGTTCTCGATGTCCTTGTACAAAAGTGCCGCGTCGCTTCGTGCTTCCTTTTCTACCTTCTGCAGTATGATCTCCCTCGCCTGTTCGATGGAGTATCCGGAGATCTTCTCGAGTTCCTCGAGCTGCCTCTTCAGCAGCCGCTCCATTTCCTGCTGCTTGTTGGTAATGCTTTTTTCTTTATTAGTAATGCTTTCTTCTTTCTTCTCAATATTTTCAAGTTTTCTGTCTATCGACTCCTCCTTCTGAACGAGTCTTCTTTCGGATTTCTGGATCTCATTTCGCCTTTCTCTTATCTCCTTCTCGGCATCACTTCTGTGCCTGTGGGCTTCCTCCTTGGCCTCCAGTATCTTTTCCTTTTTGAGCGTTTCCGCCCTGTTTTCGGCGTCGAGTATCAGGTTCTTAGCCTTCTGCTCAGCATTCCCGATAGTCTTTTCACCTATAGATTTTCTTAGTATATATCCAACCAGTATCCCTATCACAAGAGCTACCAGTCCAACAACAACCGCTATAACGATTTCTGTCATTGATCACCCTCCTTTTTCCTCTCGATTTTCAAGTTTTTATAATCAACTCAAAGTTCCTTGTAAATATCAATTTTGTTATATAAGAAGTAATAATAATTAATTAAAAGCACACAATATTATTATAGACTTTTTTGTCCTAGTAGTCAAGGAGAGTGAGGAGGCATCAATGAACAAATTTCCCCAGTTATTCAGACACTGCAACCGTTTCGTGCTTGTCGCACCCGTCGCCCTCTCAGCTGTGGGCATCGCTGCGATAGCAAGCGTCAGCCGCACTGACAAGACCTTCCTCACCAGGGAAGTTATCATACAGTCTGTGGCCCTCGTGATCGGACTTATACTCGTATTTGTCATCACATACACAGGCTACAGATATTTTACCGACCTGGCGAAACCCATATATATATTCAGCATGGTACTGCTGCTGTCCGTGTACGTGCCCGGACTCGGCACATCGCTGTACGGTTCGCGTTCCTGGATCGATCTGGGATTCATCACGATCCAGCCGTCCGAACCGGTAAAAATATTTTTCATCATACTTATGGCCTCATATTTGCCGCGCTGCGGGGATTCTCTTGCAAACGCGCGTGGGACGGCAGCTGCGGCGCTTTACGCGATGCCGTTCATACTCATCGTCACAAAGGAGGATTTCGGCAGCGGCTGCGTATTCTGCGCCATCTGGATATTCATGGTCTTCTGCTCCGGACTGGAACTGCGTACCATCTGCAGGCTTGCTCTCGTATTCGTATCGCTCATACCGATCGTCTATTTTTTTATGGCCGGATACCAGAAAGACCGTATAGATGCATTCATGAAACCGGGTGATCTGACTCTTCCCGGTAATTATCAGGTATGGAATGCAAAGGTCGCCGCAGGCTCCGGCGGTCTGTTCGGCAAAGGATTCATGCAGGGCACGCAGGGTGCGCTCGGCTTCCTGCCTGTCCCCGAGTCCGACTTCATATTTGCCTCTTTCGTGGAAGAAACGGGATTTTTCGGAGGTATGCTTATCATAGGGCTTTTCGCATTCTTTCTTTTCGAAACGCTGAAAATCGCAAAATATGCGGAGGAGCTTCAGGGCACTCTTATCGCTGCCGGGCTTGCCGGGATGTTCTTTTTCCAGGCTTTCGAAAACATCGCGATGAACATGGGGCTGATGCCTGTAACCGGCATCACACTGCCTTTTGTAAGC
>CAVEWO010000214.1:0-3649 GCA_963619345.1 Bacteroidaceae bacterium | reverse complement strand
TCAATGCACCGCTGTCATTTCGCGCCTGTACGATCAGGGTAAGCTCTGAAAGCCCACTTATTATCCTGTTTCGCTGCGGAAAAAAATAGCGCTGTGGTTCAGCGTCTGGAGGGTATTCTGAAATAACAAGACCGTTCTGCTCGATTTCCTTTTTCAGCTTTCCGTTTTCCTTCGGATAACACACATTTACCCCACACCCGAGCACAGCTATCGTATCTCCTCCGGCGTCAAGTGCGCCCCTGTGCGCACACGTATCTATACCCCTTGCCATGCCGCTCACAACAGTGAAGCCTGCGCAAGCGATATCTCCTGCAAATCTCACAGCCATATTCCTGCCGTACACCGTAGTGTTTCTTGATCCCACAACAGCGACGCAGCGTCGTTTGAGCAGAGAGATATCACCTATACAGAACAGCTCTTTCGGGCAGTTTTTTATTCCTCTGAGAGTATCCGGATACTGCGCCATACTCGAAGTGATACGCTCTGCATTGATTTTCTCTTCCATTATATATCCCCTTTTTCTTTTCATTTATGATAAACATTTCCTTTTTTATATCGCACCAGCTGTTTCATTTTTGTCTGCGATCCGGTACATCAGGGCTTCAGCTATATGACTCTCGCTGACATCCTTTTCCCCATCTATATCTGCTATCGTCCTCGCCACCTTCAGCACTCTGCTGTATGCACGCATTGATATACCCATCCTGCCGTATGCATCTGCCATAAGCCGCTGCCCCTTTTCATCCGGTATACAGAACCGTGACACCCCTGCTTCATCGAGCGAACCATTGCTGTCATACAGCGTTTCCTTATACCTGTGTCTCTGTATCTCATACGCCTGTGCGACTTTTTCTCTCATTTCTTCGGATGAGATACAGCCGCCGCCAGACCAGCAGCCTTCCCGCTCTGCACTTTTCCTGATCTCCTCTTCCTGAACGGGGCGCATCTTTACATGCATGTCTATACGATCCGAAAACGGTCCCGAAAGCTTGCGCATATAATTCTGGAGCTGTCTCGGTGTACATGTGCATATCTTCTTTTCGTTCCACAGATTGCCGCACTTGCACGGATTCGCCGCTGCCACAAGCATGATCTCCGCCGGGAAAACGACTTCATCCAGATTTCTGTGTATCCTTACCGCACCTTCTTCTATTGGCTGCCGCATTGCATCTATCGTCCTGCTGTCAAACTCTCCAAGCTCATCCAGAAACAGCACACCCCTATGCGCAAGAGAAAGTTCTCCGGGCCTCGGCCTTCTCCCTCCTCCGATCAATGCTGCCGGTGAGATAGTATGATGCGGACTTCTGAACGGTCTTTGTTCTACTATCGGCATACTTTCACCCAGAAGGCCTGCGACACTGTATATCCCGGTGATTTCAAGCTTTTCTTCATACGTCAGCTCCGGGAGTATGGTAGGTATGCGCTTTGCCAGCATCGTCTTCCCGCACCCCGGATCGCCCATCAGCAATATGCCATGCCTTCCGGCCGCCCCTATCATAACAGCTCTTTTCGCGAGCTCCTGTCCTATCACTTGGGAAAAATCGCGGCCCCATGGCTCCTTTGCGCTAAAATGCACCGGTTTATGTGCATGGATATTTCTCACCCCTGTTATATGTTCGACTACCTGCTTAAGATCATCTGCGGGCAGTATACTGACATCTTCCAGTATAGCAACTTCTTCAGCATTCTTTCTCGGCACCACTATATTCTTCACGCCTGCCGCCCTCAGACTCATCGCCAGCGGAAGCGCTCCATTTATCCTGTTTAACCTGCCGTCCAGCGAGACTTCTCCCAGAAATGCTGTTTCATCCATATCTGTTTCGGATAGCATGAATCCGGATACTATTATCCCAACAGCTATCGGCAGATCAAAATGACTCCCCTCCTTTGGTTTCCCCGCAGGCGCCAGATTTACAGTGACTCTTTCATTTGGAAAATCATACCCCGAATTCATTATCGCAGGTCTGATACGCCTGCAAGCTTCCTTTATGGTCGTGTCTGCAAGCCCGACCACCACGAAAACAGGCAGACCTCGCCTTATATCTATCTCAACTGATACCACACTGCCCGCAACTCCTGCAAGCGTCGCAGTTTTTACTTTTGTAAGCATCTCTGACCCCTCCATACGTTCATGCCGTCTAATATCAGAAGCTGTTCCTGATATGCCCCATCACTATTTCTATCACATCAAAATGCATCCGCCTGAATACGCACTGGCCTCTGCAGACATCTCTCAGATAAAAGATCGCCGCATCTCTTATATGCCTTCTCTTGCGATGATCGACAGCTTCACACGGTCTGCCGTAGATACCGTTTTTCCGAGTCTTGACTTCGACGAAGCTTATCTCCGCATCCTTTACCGCTATTATATCTATCTCGCCACAACTGCACTTATAGTTGCGATCCAGTATTTCATACCCCTGCGCTTCCAGCAGCATTGCCGCAGCATCCTCTCCGATTCTGCCGAATTGTATATTGTTCAACACACCGCCCCCTTTTCACGTTTACATTATTTTACATTTCAATATTAATATGTAAAATAATTCATGTCAAGCAATTTTTTTCCATGCGTTTGGGATTCTTTGCAGCTTTCTCTTTGCAGCTCTCGCCCTCGTATGAATAAAGAACCATGTACCGTAAGCTTTTACATACCCCATACCATCCTGCCGCCCTTTCCGGCACATCAAAAACCCCCTGACCTTTACAAGCCAGAGGGCATTTTTTAAGAATTTTTCATATCGTATCATCAAGCACAAAATGCCTTACAGCATCTGCGACACCATGACGATAATTTTCCGGTGCTATATAACACGCGACGGCCTTTACCTCATCTTTTGCATTGCCCACCGCCACAGGAGTCCCCGATGCTTTGAGCATAGCTATATCATTGGGGCTGTCACCGACCGCCATCATTTCCGAAGTACTTATCCCAAGGATACCGCACATACAGCGCAGAGCCTCAGCCTTACTCGTCGTCTCTCCGCCGATCTCGAGATTATGGTCAAAAGAGCTCGTTATCGTCGCTTCCGGTATCGTCAGCATTTTCTCACGCATAGCAGGCTTTTCAGAAATATCCTCAAAATTCACATTGATATTCTCGATGTGATCTCTGTGATCGAGAATGAACCGATAGATGTCATCGACGGGATTTCTCGTTTCCAGTATGTATTTGACGCTTCTGTAGCTGCGGCCGGAAACCTTGACCATCTCGAAATACGCTCTGTCTATATAAGCGATACCATCAACAAAGCATTCGATCACATAATCGTGCTGTCTGAGCAGTTCGACAGATTTTTCCGCCGTCACCCTTGCCATGCAGTTCTCATAAATATTTCTGCCGATTCTCAGATCAGTTATCCTGGCGCCGTTTGACGTGAGAACATATCTTATCGAATCTATATCAAAAACATCCTTCGGAAGCGCCGAGTAGGGTCTGCCCGTCGCTATAACGACATTTACCCCACGCTCTGCAGCCTGTTCCAGTGCCGTTCTGTTTTCCTTGCTTATGACGCCCTCTTTATTGAGAGTAGTTCCATCGAGATCAAGTGCTATAAGCTTTACCATATCTTTGTCACCTCATTTCACTGTTTACTTTAACATTCTAATCTATTTAAGGCCTTCTTGCAATTAGATGTTGAAATTACAGCGA
>CAVEWO010000213.1:0-3659 GCA_963619345.1 Bacteroidaceae bacterium | reverse complement strand
TCCATGTATTTAGTAGTCGAGTGAGTTACTATGTCCGCACCAAATTCAAACGGCCTGCAGTGTACCGGCGTCGGGAACGTATTGTCTATTATGAGCGGCACACCATGTCTGTGAGCAGCGTCTGCGAATTTTTCTATATCGAGAACGACCAGCGCAGGGTTTGCGATAGTCTCGCCGAAAACAGCCTTCGTGTTCGGTCTGAAAGCAGCATCCAGTTCTTCCTTCGTCGCGTGAGGCGAAACGAATGTGAACTCAATACCCATCTTTTTCATAGTCACTGCGAACAGATTGAATGTACCTCCGTAGATCGCCGATGACGCCACCACGTGATCTCCGCACGATGCGATATTGAACACAGCATAAAAATTTGCAGCCTGCCCCGATGAAGTCAGCATCGCAGCCGTACCTCCCTCGAGAGATGCTATCTTGGCTGCCACATAGTCATTAGTCGGGTTCTGCAGTCTCGTGTAAAAATAGCCTGATGCCTCAAGATCGAACAGCTTTCCCATATCCTGACTCGTGTTATATTTAAAAGTCGTGCTCTGTATGATAGGTATCTGTCTCGGTTCACCATTTCCAGGCCTGTATCCATCCTGCACACATTTAGTTCCTATTCCCATTGTTATGTTTCCTTTCTCCTAGTAAATATCCAACTTTTATGATTCTACACTATTTTAATACAGAATTCAAATATTCTGCCTGTCCTTCCTTGTATAAATTGCCTCCATGACTGTCAAGCACGACAGTCAGCGGCATATTCTCAACATACAGCTTTCTCACGGCTTCAGCGCCCAGATCGTCAAATGCGATCACCTCGGCAGATTTTATCTGTCTGGCCATCAGGGCTGCCGCTCCGCCTATCGCTGCAAAGTACACTGCGCCATTGCGAACCACCGCATCCATCACCGCTTCGGATCTCTGTCCTTTGCCGATCATCGCAAGCTGTCCAAGATCAAGCAGCGTCGGCGCATATGCATCCATCCTGTAGCTCGTCGTAGGACCTGCCGATCCGATCGGATACCCCGGCTTTGCAGGAGTCGGCCCCACGTAATATATCATCGAATTTTCTATCTCAAAAGGCGGTTTTTCGCCGCGTTCCAGCATTTCCACGATGCGCTTGTGAGCCGCATCTCTCGCTGTATACACAGTTCCTGTGACAAGTACGCGGTCACCCGCCCTGTATTCCTTTACTTTTTCTTTTGTAAAAGGTTCTGCAAGTCTGTATTCCATCATATGGATCCTTTCATTACATAGATTTTCGTTCTGCTGTCTTTTCTGCAAAGCGCGCAGCCGGCTGCTCCGTCCGGCTTCCGCGGTCTTTCCTATATCACAGCTTCCTTGTGTCTGCTCACATGACAGTTAACATTGACTGCCACCGGAAGTCCGGCTATATGTGTAGGCGCCGTTATGATTTTTACGGAAAGCGCAGTCGTTCTTCCTCCGAAGCCCTGAGGACCTACCCCCAGACCGTTTATACGCTCCAGCAGCTCGTGTTCCATATCGCGGTAGTACTCATCCTCATTTTCACTGTCCACAGACAGCAGCAGAGCTTTTTTCGCCATCAGAGCAGCCTTGTCGAACGTTCCGCCTATGCCGACTCCCACGACTATAGGAGGACACGGATTTGCTCCCGCCTCACTGCATGTTTCCACGACAAAGTCCTTCACTCCGTCCTCGCCCGCTGACGGCGGCAGCATCTTTATACGGCTCATGTTTTCCGAGCCGAAGCCCTTAGGCGCAACCGTTATCTTCACCTTATCGCCCGGCACGATCTCAGTATTCATATACGCCGGAGTATTGTCCCCCGTGTTTTTACGTCTCAGAGGATCCTCTACTATCGACTTTCTCAGAAACCCTTTGGCATATCCCCTGCGCACGCCTTCATTTACAGCATCCGTCAGATCTCCGCCCGTCAGGTGCACATCCTGCCCTATCTCCAGGAACACGCATGCCATGCCCGTATCCTGGCACAGAGGGAATACGCCTTCTTCAGCTATCGCTATGTTTTCCTCGATGCTGGAAAGTATGTCCTTTGCGACAGGCCAGCTTTCCTCCTCGAGTTTACGGCTTATACAGCTCTTCAGATCATCTCCGAGGTAATGGTTTGCCTCTATGCAAAGCTCCGCTATCTTGTCCTCTATGATCTTTACATCTATTTCTCTCATCATTCACACTCCCTGATTTTCTGCATGTCTTCTCAGCCGTAGATACGATCTATCTCCGCTTTCGTCTCTGCCAGTATGCCGTCCACATCCATTCCGACTACGTCAAGCATCTCAGCCTTGTGGCATACCACATCATTTACGCTGTACAGCCCTCTGCACACGGCATCCACATAGTCGAACCCGAAATTGCTGTCTCCTATCGGACCGCCTGCAGTCGTTACATAGATCACCTTTTTCACACTGCCGAGCCCCTCAGGGATACCCTCTTCAGTATAGTGGAACGTGAGTCCGTTTACCGATATCGCTTCTATATACGTCTTCACCATCGCAGGGAACGAAAGATCCCAGTATGGCGCAGCCATGACCATGACGTCAGCATCTCTGAACTGTCTGGCATATTTGAACATATCATCCGAAAAATCACCTGCACCTGCCAGCCTGCAGCGCTCCTGCAGCCTTTCCAGATCGAGGTTCTGCATATCCTCAGCTCCCAGATCCAGCTCTTCTATTTCACCTTCAAGCTTCGAAAGAAGATATCTGGCAAGTATCATAGTGCGTGATTCAGGCCTTACACAGGCATTCACAAATAAGATCTTATTCATTTTGTCACCTCGTTTATCACTGCCGGCACAGCATCCGCAGCGCCATTTACACACTGCAGAGCCTGCCGGTTTTCATCAGTACAGTATTTTATTATACACTATCATGGTCATACTTTCGAAGTTTTATCATAAACTTGTACAAATAATTTTTTAGGAGTTTGTACAATGAGACAAAAATTCAGAAATCGCCGTAAAACATCAAAAGATTTCAGAGCAGTATTCGATATGGCCTCCGGATTTTTCAGGATACCGTTCGTACGGCCGGCTCTGATAATAACTGCTGCAGTATGCCTCCTGATGATCGTTCTGCCATGGGCAGTCGTGAGATTCACACCGGAAAAGACCGAAAAGGAAAAAGTGCTGCTGCCGGAAGCCGGATTCGAGCTCAAGGAAGTGCCTTCCGATATCACGATATACCGGACTGCCTCAGGAACCGCTGAAACTATCGATTTTGAGGATTATGTAAAGGGCGTGGTTTCCGGTGAAATGCCTTCCACATTTCATATCGAGGCACTCAAGGCGCAGGCTGTCGCTGCGCGCACTTATTCACTCGCCCGAGTCCTGAGAGCCGGTTCCGAGGGCAATCCTCAGTCACACCCGTCTGCGCCGCTGTGCGACTCCACGCACTGCCAGGTCTACCGCAGTCCTTCGGAGCTCGAGCAGCTCAAGGGCAGCGACTGGATGAAAGATGACTGGAAAAAGATCTGCCGCGCCGCCGATGAAACTAAAGGTCAGCTGCTCTATTACAACGGTGAGCTCGTTGAGCAGGCGCTTTTCCATTCATCGAGCGGCGGCAAGACAGAAAACTCTGAAGACGTTTTCGCGGCAGCTGTCCCTTATCTTACAAGTGTAGACAGTCCTTACGAAGAAAAAGCCACTCACAGAGAAGAAA
>CAVEWO010000212.1:0-3661 GCA_963619345.1 Bacteroidaceae bacterium | reverse complement strand
GTTGTAAGATTGAATGCCGCAGGAAGTATCATCAGCTCGGCTCCCGCAAGTGTCATCTTCCTGAACCATTCAGGGAACCTCACGTCGTAGCAGATGGCTACACCTACTTTGCAGAATTCTGTGTCGATGACGGTCATATCCTTTCCCGCGGTAAGCGTATCCGACTCCATGAATCTGATGCCGCCCTCGACGTCTATATCGAACAGATGGACTTTCCTGTGTTTTCCTATTATTTTGCCTGTCCTGTCGAATGAAAATGAAGTATTGTAGACGCTTCCTCTGTCAAGCTCTGGTATCGAGCCTCCCACGAGATATATACCCAGATCCGATGCAAGTTTTGACAGGAATTCTACAGTCCTGCCGTCTGCCGGTTCAGAGTACTCTCTGAAGTAGTCATTTGAATAAGGGCAGTTCCACATCTCCGGAAGTGAAATTATCTCGGCCCCGTTCTCCGCTGCTTCTCTGACGAATCTTTCTGCAGTTTTCATGCTCTCTGTCTTGTCAAACGAACCTTTCATCTGACACAATCCGATCCTGAACATATTACCTCCTCCTTATCATCAAATTACGATACTCCGCCCGGCCATATGCCTATGGTTCACACGGACTCCACATGTTCGTCCGCTCCGCGTTCTTCAGTCTGCGCCTGCCGGTCACTTTCACAGAGACTGTTCTTCAGCGCATCGATAAATCGTTTTGTGATCCTGGCTGTGAGTCCCCATATCACATTGCCGTCAAGCTCGTCATACACCGGGACAGGCGCTCCTCCATTCCTCCACTTGTACGGTACTCCTCCCGTGACCTCATCATACGGAAAATCTTCAGGCGGATGAGGCACTATTTCCGTCCAGTATACGCGCGGATCATTTTCCATAAGCCACTCAACCGGGACGAGAAAAGTATCTTCGACTTCATCGTCGTTCAGCTTTATCGACGCGAGTGCGCTTTCCTCTATTATACCAAGATAACAGTACATTGCAAAATTGCTGTATGTGTATATCGTATCAAGCTGACATATGACTTTTATCTGTTCCTCTTTTATGCCGATCTCTTCCCGCGTCTCACGCAAAGCGCACGTTTCAATCGTCTCGCCGGTTTCCAGCTCGCCTCCCGGGAAGCATATCTCACCCGGCTGTCTTTTCATATGTCTCGCTCTCTTTTCATAGAGAAGGTAAAGTCCGTCGGTGCATTTCACCACAGGTACCAGTACTGAAAAGAACTTAAAGAACTCTTCACTGCCGTATTTCCTGTTTTCAAAAATGCGCTCCACGTCGCTGAGGTTCAGGTGTCTTTCTGATTTCATTTTCTTTCCTCTGATATCTTATATTGATATATGATGCGAGCAGTATGCATCCTATACCTACGTATGTATTCCACAGTATCGTCTCTTTCAGGAAGATCACTGCCATGAACGGCGCTATCGCCGGCTTCAGGAAAAATGCCAGCGAACCTGTAGATGCATCCGAAGCTTTTATTGCCATAAAGTAGACAAAATATCCCAGTCCTGTTACGAATATACCTGCATAAAGCACCAGCAGTATGTTGTCTGCAACTCCTGCCACTACCGGTCTTCCCATTATCAGTATTATTATAAGCAGTATAAGTGATCCCAGTATGAAGCTTATACTGGTCTGTGCCATTATTCCCATTTTCTGCACGCTTACTTTCCCGGCAATAGTGTATGCTCCAAAGAATATA
This sequence comes from Bacteroidaceae bacterium, assembly GCA_963619345.1. Lineage (GTDB taxonomy): Bacteria > Bacillota > Clostridia > Peptostreptococcales > Anaerovoracaceae > Lentihominibacter. The sequence goes on along the minus strand of CAVEWO010000212.1, from coordinate 1,963 downwards.
GCTGCAAGCAGCATGTATATTATGCCGACAACCGTGTTGCCTTCCTGTATATTCCATGGCTTTATCATGAAAATAAGACCTGCAAGTCCTACCGCCAGCACGATCATCTTGTTTTTATTCATTTTTTCGTTTGCAAAGAAATGCGCAAATATCATCGTAAACCACGGATTTATGCAAATCAGTACCGAGGCTGTTGCTGCATTGGAATTCATGATACCCAGCTGGAAAAACACCATGCTCACAGGGATCCCGAGGATCCCCACTCCTGCCAGCCGAAGAAAATCTTTTGCAGTCAGCTTTATGTTGTTTTTCTTCAGCTCCGCCAATGCAAACGGCAGCAGCATCAGTCCGCCTATCGCAAATCTCAGGAATGTCAGCTGGAAAGGATCCAGCTGGCTGCCCGCCAGTTTGCACGCAACTTCCATCGTACCAAATAGCAATGCCGTAAGTATTACATAGATATATGCTTTTTTCATTTGATTCACGTCCTTAAAAATCCTTAAAAAAGGCGGTGAATTCACCGCCTTTTGATATTATTTTCTGCTATTATTTCTTCTGGTTGATTAGTTCAGAATCTCACATCCGTCAAAGTTGACGCCTATCATTTCTTCTTTTTCAGCGCTTACGCTTACTACGAAGTTAAGATCGAACAGCTTTGATATAGCCTTGAGTCTGTCGATAAACTCAGGAAGATCTCCGAGGGAAACATCTGCATGTTTCAGTATACTGTCGATGAAAATAGTTTCGATATCGTGATTTGAACTGATGATACCGTATATAAAACCGATATACTCATCTATGTTTGTGATATTCTCATAGTCTTCCATACAGATGACTCTGATCTCATGAGCCAGCTCATATGTAAGTCTGTGGTTTTTATTAATAAATATTATGCTTCCATTGCTTTCCTTAACGCTGTCATTTGCCAGCTGCACCATCTGTCCTGTTTTACCGCTACCTTTATGTCCTATAAGTAATTTCACCATAATATTACCCTCCTCGATATACTGTTATATGCGAATTTATGTTAGCTATAATTATACACCATGTACGTATTTTGGGCAACCGAAAATCAAGTACTAAAATCTGAACATTCGCAAATCGCACGCTCTACTGATCCCGCTTCACCTTGCGTCTCAACTGTCCGCATGCACCGTCTATGTCTGCGCCCATTTCTCTGCGCACAGTTGCCGCAACGCCGTTGTCGCCGAGCCATTCTGCGATCTCCTCAGCGCGTTTCCTGCTGCTTCCGTGAAGGCCTGTCTCCTCGACATTATTCAGGGGTATCAGGTTTACATGACAGAGCATGCCTCTGAGCTTTTTCTTCATCAGTTCCATATCGCGCGGTGTATCGTTTTCTCCCTTTATCAGTGTGTACTCGAAAGTGACGCGCCTCCCTGTCTTCTCTGCATATTCGTCTGCAGCTGCAAGAAGCTGGTCGACAGGATACGCCTTATTCACAGGCATAAGCGCGCTTCTGCCTTCGTCTGTCAGCCTGTGGAGCGATACTGCCAGATTGACCTGCGGAAAATCCTCAGCGAACTGCTTTATCACCGGAATGATACCGCTTGTGGATACCGTTATGTTCCTGTAGCTGAGATTCCTTCCATTCTTAGCATGTAATATATGAAGAAATCTTTTGAGATTCTCATAGTTGTCAAAAGGCTCTCCCATTCCCATCACCACGATGTGATCTATCTTTTCTCCGGTCGAGGCTTCCGCGGCGAAGATCTGCTCGAGCATCTCTGCCGCAGTCAGATTCCTGACAAAGCCGTCGAGCGTCGATGCGCAGAATCTGCAGCCCATCCTGCAGCCCACCTGGGATGACACGCACAGCGAATTTCCGTATCTGTATTTCATGAATACGCTCTCCACTGTGTTGCCGTCCTGAAGACCGAACAGGAATTTCCTGGTTCCGTCTTTCCTGTCATGCTGCACGTTTATCGTCTCCAGACCGTTCATA
>CAVEWO010000211.1:0-3679 GCA_963619345.1 Bacteroidaceae bacterium | reverse complement strand
AATTATCTCATCTATGGATAATGCGTTAAAGGCATCATGTTATTGGGCGCTTACGATGTGATGACGGGCGGTTCTAATCAGCGCATGCAGCTTTATTATCAACTGATCAACAGCCTGAAAAAAGCGGATAGTGTGGATATTATTGTATCCTTTCTGATGGAATCGGGAGTGAAGATGCTTCTTGATGAACTGGAGAATGCGCTTGGAAGAGGTGCGAGGATCAGGATACTAACAGGAAATTATCTTGGGATCACGCAGCCGTCCGCTTTATATCTCATTCGCAGGAAACTTGGAAAGCAGGTCGATCTGCGGTTTTACAATGAGAAAAACAGGTCTTTTCATCCTAAGTCATATATCTTCCATTACGAGGATCACAGTGAAATCTACATAGGTTCGTCGAATATCTCAAGGAGTGCGCTGACGTCCGGGATCGAATGGAATTATCGTTTCAGCAGCAAGACGGACAAGGTGAATTATGACAAGTTCTTTCACAGCTTCGAGGATCTGTTTGAGAGTCATTCCATTGTGATCGATGACGAGGAACTCAGAAAATACTCAAAGAACTGGCACAGACCAGCGGTGGCAAAAAATCTGGAGCGGTACGATGAGAAGCGTGATGAACATACAACGGGTGCAGACACGGATAGCAATATTACGCCTCTTTTCGAGCCTCGAGGCGCACAGATCGAAGCTCTCTGTGCACTCGAAGACACCCGAGCAGAGGGTGCACGTCGCGCACTGGTAGCGGCGGCAACCGGGGTAGGCAAAACGTACCTGGCAGCCTTTGACTCGAAAGATTACGCACGAGTCCTCTTTGTAGCACACCGGGAGGAGATCCTGACGCAGGCGGCGATATCATTCAGACATGTCAGGGACTCGGATGATTATGGATTTTTCAGCGGCAAGGAAAAATCCACGGACAAAGACGTGATCTTTGCGTCAGTGGCAACGCTGGGCAGGACTGCCTATTTGAACGAAAAGTATTTTGCGCCGGACTATTTTGATTATTTGGTGATCGATGAATTTCATCATGCGGTCAACGATCAGTATAGGAGGATCGTAAACTATTTCAAACCAAAGTTTTTACTGGGGCTGACGGCAACGCCTGAGCGGCTTGACGGTCGGAATATTTACGAAATCTGCGATTACAATGTTCCTTATGAGATTTCGCTGAAAGACGCTATCAACAAAGGTATGCTGGTGCCCTTTCACTATTATGGAATTTATGATGACACCGATTACTCGGGCATACACATTGTCCGCGGCAGATATGACGAGAAAGAGCTGAATGAAACATACATCGGGAACGCGCACAGGCACGATCTGATTTACAAATATTACTGCAAATACGGTTCGCGTAAAGCGCTCGGTTTCTGCTGTTCCAGGGAGCATGCGGAAGAGATGGCGAGGGAGTTCTCTTCAAGAGGGATACCTTCGGCTGCGGTTTACAGTAATGCGAACGGTGAGTTTTCAGAAGATCGGATATCTGCTATACAAAGGCTGACGGATGGAGAAATCAAAGTGATTTTTTCTGTGGATATGTTCAATGAAGGTGTGGATATTCCATCGGTCGATATGGTGATGTTCCTGCGGCCTACTGAATCTCCGATCGTATTTCTGCAGCAGTTGGGAAGGGGACTTCGAAAAAGCAAAGGCAAGGAATTCCTCAACGTGCTGGATTTCATCGGAAATTACGAAAAGGCCGGTCGGGTGCGCTTCCTGCTGACGGATGGTTCGGCATCGGCAAAGAGCCCTTATGATCCTGCTGACAGATCGAATTTCCCGGATGACTGTCTTATCGACTTTGATATGAAGCTGATCGATCTGTTCGAGGAAATGGATAAGAAACAGCTGAAGCTAAGAGACAGGATCCGCAGTGAATTTTACAGAATAAAGGAACTGCTTGGACATACACCGTCGAGAATTGAATTGTTCACATATATAGACGATGATGTATACCAGAGCGCTATCAGCAATGCTAAGGAAAATCCGTTCAAAAGATATCTTGAATATCGAAAACAGCTTGGGGAGCTGACGGAAGAAGAGGAACTGATTTACGAAGGTATTGGCCGGGAGTTTATCAGTATGATCGAAAACACGAATATGACGAAGGTGTATAAGATGCCTGTTCTGATGGCATTTTGCGATAGCGGAAAAGTCCGCATGTCAGTGACGGAGGAGCAGCTTTTGGCGAACTGGAAGGAATTTTTTTACACCGGCACCAACTGGAAAGACCTTGAAGCTGGAATCGATTATGAAAAATTCTGCAGGATTTCCGACAGTGAGCATATCAGGAAAATCATGAAGATGCCGGTGCATTTTCTGATGAAGTCTGGAAAGGGATTTTTTGTACAGAAAGAGGGTGTGGCTCTGGCACTCAGAGAAGAACTGTCAGAAGCGGCTGAAAATCCTGTGTTTGCAGAGGAAATCAAAGATGTGATCGGATACAGAGCAATGGATTATTATCAGAGACGTTACAGAAAGAGTGAAACATTATGACCATACTTACAAAAGAAATTGTGTTGCCGGATAAGACAATTTCATATTACGACAAAAATGCTGCGGATTTTGTAAGCACGACGCAGTCGGTAGATTTTCATGAGGTGCGGGAGATCTTTCTGTCATATCTGCCTGATAAAGAAGCGCATATCCTGGATTTCGGGTGCGGTTCCGGGCGGGATGCGAAGGCTTTTATGGAGAAAGGATACCAGGTGACGGCAGTAGATGGATCGGAGGAAATCTGCAGAGCCGCTTCAGAGTATCTTGGAAAGCCTGTCAGGCATATGCTTTTTCAGGAGATTAATGAAGAAAATATATATGACGGTATATGGGCATGCGCCTCGATTTTGCACCTGCCAAAAAAAGAACTGCCCTATGTGATTTGCAAAATGCGCGAAGCACTAAAAGAAAGCGGCGTCATTTACACATCGTTCAAATACGGCACCTTCGAAGGAGATCGAAACGGACGGTACTTTACATATTTCACGAAAGAAAGCTTTAATGAACTTCTCGCACAAATTTCGGGACTGCAGACAGAAAAGCTGTGGATAACAGGAGACGTCAGGGAAGGGCGTGGAGACGAACGCTGGCTGAATGCGATCTTGCGGAGGTATTGAAGCTAACCAGAGTTCTTTGCATGGAAGTTGAGATTGAAAAATCTCAGTATTTTTGATATAATATATTACTGCGCCGTCGGTTATCATAATGGGAAAAAAGGGCGTACAAGAAATCTAAAGAAAGGCGAAAACCCCGATAAATCAAGGGCTTTCGGACAGGTAAAATATAAAATGAAATTAGGTATCGTAGGCCTGCCTAACGTAGGCAAAAGCACGCTGTTCAACGCGATAACAAAGGCAGGTGCAGAAGCAGCAAACTATCCGTTCTGTACCATAGAACCGAATGTGGGTGTGGTAACAGTGCCGGACGAGAGGATCAAAGTCCTCCACGAGATGTACAATTCGAAGAAGACAGTATATGCAACAATAGAGTTTTACGATATAGCAGGTCTTGTAAAGGGCGCGTCAAAAGGCGAAGGTCTTGGAAACAAGTTCCTCGGACATATCCGCGAAGTAGCAGCGATAGTACATGTGGTGAGAAGCTTCGACGATCCTAACGTGGTTCATGGGGATGGAAAAATCGACCCGATATCCGATATCGAAACTATAAATACAGAGCTGAT
>CAVEWO010000210.1:0-3683 GCA_963619345.1 Bacteroidaceae bacterium | reverse complement strand
TATAGGGATAGGAAGGTTATTTTAACGAGACGTAACTATTCCTATAATCATAATTATGGGAATAGTTAAGGCCGAAAGACATGGTTTTAGCTCTACATTACCTGATAATATATAAAAAACACTTAAAATGAAATCTTCTATAAGAAAAACAGGCATTTACATTTTTTATATGCAATGCCTGTTTTTCTTGATTGGAATATATGTTTATTATGATTTTTTCGAACGGCAGTTTGCCACTATTCGCTTCGCTTATTTTTCTTTTATAAATGGATTTTATAGATCTTCCGGCACTGAAATCGTCATACCGGGTTCAAGATCCGATGCTTCGATATCGTTTGCTTTGCATATTTCGAATACAGCTTTTCGTGTGTCTGTATCATCGGACTTGTATGTATTGGCTATATCCCATAAAGTATCTCCGTAACATATCTGTACTTCTTTATATTTTGTTTCTGTCAGTGCTCTTGAAACATTCAATCCTGAAACAGCTCCCATGATGCCGATCATAAGACCTGCCATTATAACGATAGATGTTATGAATCTGAATTTTGATTTGACTCTGTATTTTTTTCTGCAAGTAGTTTTCATATGATACTCCTCACTTCCCCGTTTCTTTGAAAACGTTTGTTCTTCTGATGTAACTAGAGTATATCAGAATATATGTTCGGTGTCAATGATTAAATAAACATTTGTTCGCAAAATAAACTCAGGGTTTTGACAATAAAAAAACAAAGCCGAACTATTTTTTAGCCGGCTTTGATAAATGCACGTTTCTACAACTTTTCTTTTGGTAATACATTCATTATAAAATTGAGCGTCTGCAATTCAGTCCAGCTCAGTCCTAGACTCGTTCCGTCACCAGCATGAAACCGGCGTTCGACAGTTCGCGCTTGATCTCGTTTATCTGATCGTGATCTCGTGTCTCAAGTGCGATCTTCAGGAAACAGCTTGTTATCGCCATATTCGCATCAGCCCTGTCGTGATGCACAGCAACGACATTGCCGCCGCAGCGTGCGATTATCTCAGCCACTTCCTGGAGCTGTCCGGGCTTGTCGGTAAGCGCTATCGTGAGGTTCGCATTTCTGCCGCTCGTCACGAGGCCTCTTGTTATAACTCGGTTGAGTATGTTCACATCGATATTGCCGCCGGATACTATGCATGCGACTTTTTTGCCTTCAACAGGCAGTTTGTCGAACAGTACCGCAGTTACAGCAACTGCTCCGGCGCCTTCGGCGATGACCTTCTGCTTTTCGATAAGAGCAAGTATCGCTGCAGCTATCTCATCTTCGGACACTGTGACTATTTCATCGACGTATTCCTCTACCAGTTTGAAAGTGGTATCTCCCGGCTGTTTTACAGCGATACCGTCTGCAAATGTCGCAGCTGAGTCGAGCATCACCGGATGTCCGGCAAGACGGCTCTCGTACATACTGGCTGAGCCGGCCGCCTGTACACCGTATATCTTTATGCTCGGATCGAGATGCTTGACTGCATAAGCCACTCCGGAAATCAGGCCTCCGCCGCCGATCGGCACAACTATCGCATCGAGGTCTTCGATCTCATCCAGGATTTCAAGGCCTATCGTGCCCTGCCCTGCTATCACTTCATCGTCATCGAAAGGATGGATAAACGTCGCGCCGGTTTCTTCCTGTATCCTCAGCGCTTCCGCATACGCGTCATCATATACTCCCTTTACCAGACGTATATCTGCGCCGAGCTGCTTGGTCGCCTCGACCTTGCTGAGCGGCGCTCCGTCCGGCATGCATATTATCGATTTTATACCGTTGCGGGAAGCCGCCATGGCAACGCCCTGAGCGTGATTTCCGGCACTGCATGCGATGATGCCGTGTGACTTTTCTTCTTCAGTGAGCTGGCTTATTTTATAATAAGCGCCTCTGAGCTTGAAGCTTCCTGTTTCCTGAAGGTTTTCAGTTTTGAGATAAAGCTCGCATTTGTCCGAAAGTTTTGTAGCTTTGATAAGGTCTGTCTTTCTTGCAACATTTTTCAGTACGAATGCTGCATGATATATCTTGTCGAGTGTAAGCATATATTTTTCTCCTGTTAATAGTAAAATCAAAGTGTGAGTGATGCTGAGCCCGGTGTGTGATACCGGCATAAGACCGTTAAACAGTATATCACATGTTCATGAGTCTTTCGTAGCACTTGTCCAGAAAAACCGTGATCTTTTTCCTGAATATCAGACCAAGAACGAACAGAACTACTGCAACAGCTGCGATGACTGCAGCGCTGACGTATCCGCCTGTGTATATCTGTCTTCCTATGAGCAGGCTGCCCATCATTCCAGGAGACCTGCCTATCAGAGAAACGATAAGAAACGGCTTGAGCTTCATTTCGGAAAGTCCTGCAACGTAGTTGCAGAGATCCTTCGGTACTCCCGGTATCAGGAAAATAAGGAATACCAGTACGACTGCTTTCTTGCTGTTCAGCGTTTCGAGCATGCTTTTTATCTTTTCTTCTCCGAAAATCAGATGCATGGCATCATGCCCCAGTATTTTCGCTATATAATATGTCAGAACGGAACCGAGGAACGCTCCTATCAGCGAGTAGAGATATCCCAGCCAGAACCCGTACATGTATCCGGCTGCAAACTGCAGCCACTGTCCGGGGATTATGCATATAACTATCTGTAATATCTGTGCTCCTATATATATGAACACGCTCTTAGCTTTGTAGTTTTCGAACAGAGCGTTCACGTTCTCCATATTCGAGAACATCTGGATCCATTCATGATGAGCGAAATATATATAGAGGGGCAATCCTATAAGAATAACCAGCAGAAGTGCGAATTTTAATACAGCACCGAATATCTTGAAATACTTTCTGAGTTTGTTCTTCTTTTCCGTTGAAATAACCATTTTTCCACCACTAGTTAAAGAGAGGTCTGAAACAGACCTCATTCATTAAACAACAGTTATAAGTTTTTCATCATAGAGCTCCTGTAATGCCTTGATAACACCGAATTTTGAGTGTTCATAAGTGAGACCTCCCTGAAAATACACAATGTAAGGAGGTCTTATAGGCGCATCTGCGGAAAGCTCTATGGAAGAGCCCTGCACGAATGCACCGGCAGCCATTATTACAGGATCGTCGTATCCCGGCATATCCCATGGCAGAGGAGTAACGTGGGAATCGACAGGCGCTGCAGCCTGGATACCCTTGCAGAATGCTATTACCCCCTCAGGCGTGCCAAGCTTTACAGCCTGTATGATATCGCTTCTGGTATCATCAGGTTTAGGACACACGTCATATCCGAGCAGTTCAAAAGCTTTTGCGCACAGTATAGCACCCTTTACAGCACCATTTACTGTTTTAGGCGCAATAAAAAGACCCTGCAGCATAGTTCTTGTCTGTCCGAATGTGAGGCCGCATTCACCGCCTATTCCAGGCGATGTCATTCTGTATGAGATCTTTTCGATGAGATCCTGTCTTCCTGCTATATATCCGCCGGTGAGTGCGAGTCCGCCGCCGGGATTCTTGATCAGCGATCCGGCAACGACATCGGCACCTGCATCAGTAGGCTCTTTTGTATGAAGGAATTCACCATAGCAGTTGTCTACCATGCATATTATCTCAGGATTCATACTCTTGACGAACTTTGTCCACGCTTCGATCTCTTCGATAGAGATCGCTTTTCTCCATCCGTAGCCGGTCGCTCTCTGAAG
>CAVEWO010000209.1:0-3695 GCA_963619345.1 Bacteroidaceae bacterium | reverse complement strand
ATAACGCACGATATCGACCTGGCGCTGAACGTCGCAGACAGGATAGCAGTGTTTTATGCGGGAACTACCGTGGAAATCTGCCCGGCGTCGGATTTCAGGGGCGACGGAGACGCGCTCAGGCATCCGTACAGCAGAGCTTTCATAGAGGCGCTGCCGCAGAACGGTTTCAAGCCGATACCCGGGACGCAGCCGTATGCCGGCGAACTTCCGGAAGGCTGCCTCTTTGCACCAAGATGCATACGCAGGACCGCGGAGTGCTGCGGGGAGATAGAAATGCGCCAGGTGAGAGGCGGGGAAGTGAGGTGCATCCATGCAACTTAGAGCGGAGAATATAAGTTTCAGATATGATCGCAATAGCCCATGGATCCTGAAAAATGTGGATCTCACGTTGGATGCCGGGGAGCGAGTGGCTCTGACCGGGCCGTCCGGGTGTGGAAAGAGCACGCTTTCGATGATCCTGGCGGGTTATCTCGAGCCGTCGGAAGGGCAGGTGCTGCTGGATGGAAAGCCGCTGCCTGCGCGCGGATATTCGCCGGTTCAGCTGATATATCAGCATCCGGAGCAGGCGGTGAATCCGCGCTGGAAGATGGAACGGACGCTGAAAGAATGCTGGGAGCCCGACGAGCAGCTGCTCAGGGCAATGGGCATCGAAAGTGAATGGCTGAAGCGTTGGCCGTCGGAGCTTTCGGGCGGTGAGCTGCAGCGTTTCTGCATCGCCAGGGTGCTCGGTCCGCAGACGCGGTTTCTTGTCTGTGATGAGATCACGACGATGCTGGATGTGATAACGCAGGCTCAGATCTGGGGGCTGCTGCTGGAAAGGGCGCGTGAGCGCGATCTCGGGATGGCCGTGGTGACGCACAACATGGCGCTTGCGGAAAAGGTCTGCAGCCGGATCGTGAGTCTGCCTGAGATAAATGGACTGTAGAGAGTGAATCGCGTGCAGCTTGGTTTTCCTCGGATCTTCTGGCTGCACATACATTTGAATTGCCCGGATTTTAGTCTGATATTCCGATTTTTAGTTAAAAGAGTATAAAACGCAAGGCGCCTGGCAGGCTTTTGCAGGCATAAGCAGTGTAGATTTATACTTTTTATCTGCATATCACGCTTAGAACGTATAAAAAATGATGATCATAGCAACCTGTGGCAGATCAGGAGGCCAAGTTTTTATACCTTAAAATTGAAAATCTGCAGATAAGCACTAAAGACAGATCTGATAGAAGCCTATATTTCACGAAAACACGGACAATTTTACTAAATAATATAGCTGGAAAATGCGGTTTTGGTAATTGGTGGTTTGTGTTAAATTTAAAATCTGCAGACGGGCACTCAACATGGGTGAATTCAAAGGCTATCGAGAATGCAGGAATCACAGCCGAAACTAAAGCAGACGGCGGCACTGTGGTCATAGGCGATGATGGGGAACCTCAGGGATATCTCAAAGAGTCTGCGGCAAATCTTGTTGCGGATCAGAAGCCTGTCTATACGGCAGAGCAGATGAAAAGTGCTGTAGAGTGGCTTCAGGACTACCTGCTGTCACAGGGCTTCACAACATTCTTCAACGCAGGAATGAGTCCTGACGGTGATGAAAACTACTATACCGCACTTGAGGAAATGGCAGAGGCCGGAGAACTGAAAGTCAATGTTCGTGCATCATGGTGGGTACAGCCGTATAACTTTGACAGCTGGGAAGACCTCAAGGCGTATCTGGACAGATGCAGAGAGATTGCAGCCGGTTTTGAAACAGAATATTTCCAGGCAAATACGATAAAACTGATGTGCGATCAGGTTCTTGAGGAAGCGACGGCTTATATGGAATACTACAAGGATCCGGAAGACCATACATCTGACAAGGAACTTAAAGAGGATGCAAAGTTATGGAGCGGCAAAGAAGACATGCTGGAGCAGATGTTTGCCTATGCTGCAGATTCAGGGATGCAGATCCACATACATCAGATCGGAGATCCGGCAGCAGAATATATACTTGATTCTCTGGAAAAAGTAAATAAAGAACACCCGCAGATAAGCGAAAACACAGTAGCTTTTGCACATTGTCAGTTCCTTACAGAGGAAACGCAGAAGAGAATGGCGGAGCTGAACATAACAGCAGTGACAGCGCCTTACTGGGCAGTGATCGATGATTATTACTGGGATGTATATGAGCCGCTGGTCGGACTCGAAACTCTGCAGACTCAGTATCCGATGAAGAGCCTGCTCGACAAGGGTATAAATGTTGCGTTTCACAGTGACAGCCCTGTAACGATGCCGAATATGGGATGGCTTTATTACAGCGCGCTGACCAGAACTCTGCCGCAGAAAATTTTCAACCTGTGGTACGGAGAAGACAGTGAAGAATATGTGCGCGTCACAGATGCGGATGCGCCTCAGGGAATAGAAGACATAGAGAAAGTATATGGCGGCAGACAGGTCATTGCTCCTCTCCTGCCTTCTGAAGAGCGGCTGACACTGGAAGAAACTATAAAAGCATCTACTTACGGAGGCGCATATTCCCTCAGGATGCAGGACAGCATAGGAAGCATTGAAAAGGGTAAGAAGGCGAATATTCTGATCCTCGATCAGGATCTTTCCGGCTGGAAGCTCAAGTAGCCTGCAGCATGTATGCGGCATGCAAAAGGCAGACAGAACACAGACACATAAAAAAGCTGAGTGCGTCAGACAGAAGTCTGATGTGCTCAGCTTTATATATTCTGCAGAATCATAATAAAAAATGCTGTACAGATATCGTGAGTATCAGTATACATAAACCTTCGGAAGCCTCTGGCCGAATGCGCACAGCACTTCATAGTTTATGGTGTTCGTTGCTTTCGCAATGTCTTCAGCGCTGATTTCATAAATGCCGTCTTTACCCATGATCGTCACTTCATCGCTGAGCCGCGGATAAGGAACATGTGTCACGTCGATCATGCACTGATCCATGCAGATGGTTCCTGCGATCGGTGCAAAGACGCCGTTCACGATGACTTTGCCTTTTGTTGAGTAAGGTCTTGGCAGACCGTCGGAGTATCCGATCGGGATAGTTGCAATTAGGCTGTCCTGACGTGTCGTGAATTTTCTGCCGTAGCTGATCGAATTTCCTGCGGGAACTTTTTTCAGCTGAACGATATTCGCTTTTATCGACATTACCGGGCGCAGATCGATCTGGCTTCTGTCGACTTCCGCAGACGGATAGCAGCCGTACATTATGATGCCCGGGCGAACCATTTCATAGTGCGAAGATGCCACTTCCATGATCGCAGCACTGTTCGCAAGCGTTCTGCATGGTATCGGGATACCGGCGTTCAGCAGCTTTTTGTAAAAAACCATGAATCGCTGTTCCTGTACTGTAGTGTACGTCTTGTCGAGCGAATCTGCTGCCGCAAAGTGTGAAAAAAGTCCGGCGATCCGGAAATTCGGCAGGTTCATTATCATTCTGATGTCATCGATCGATGACGAATTGTCAGTGTTATATCCGATACGACCCATGCCTGTGTCGATTGCCAGATATCCGTTGATTATGATGTTTGCTCTGGAGGCAGCTCTCGATATGGCCTCTGCATTTTCGTAGTCGCAGACCACCGGCGTAAGCCTGTATTCGATAATTGTATCTATGTAGGGATCCGGAGTCAGACCCAGAATGATGATTTCTTCGAGGATAAAGCCGGCCTTTCGCAGGCGTACGGCTTCCGACAGAGTCGCCA
>CAVEWO010000208.1:0-3706 GCA_963619345.1 Bacteroidaceae bacterium | reverse complement strand
AAATAATATTATCTGAGAATAAGCATATACATACAAGATGTAGTGGCTTTACCGACCACAAAAATGGTGCTAAAATTAAATTACAGGAGGAGGGCATTTTCATGAACAAGATTACCGTTAATCAGGTGGCAAACTGGTATCTGTCAAAGACGCCTATGTCGCCAAAAAAATTGCAAAAAATTCTTTATTATGCTTATGCCTGGTTTTTAACCCTTGCAAACGAAAGTTATGATCATATCGAAAACAGGCTTTTTGAAAATCATTTTGAAGCTTGGGTTCACGGTCCTGTTTGCCCTGAAATATATCACAAATACAAGGAGTTTGGGTATAATGATATCCCACAGATTACATCTGGTGCGCCCGTATTTAGCGCAGATGTAGAGGATGTCTTACAGCAAGTCTGGGACGTGTACGGCGGATACACTGCTGGGCAACTAGAAAGCATTTCACATCAGGAATCACCTTGGATAAATGCGCGAACAAATTGTTCGGCGTATGAGATCTGCAATACTCAAATCGCAGATGAAGATATCTACAAGTGCTATGCATCAAGGATCTCGTGATGGCTAAGAAAAAAATAAAGAACAACACGACCCCCGCTAAAAGGGTCAACAACACAGAACATGCGTTTGCAGATCACGTCTCAAACATACCTAAATTACAAAACGACAGTAACCAAGGCAGTTGCTGTCGTTTTGTTTCATTGCATGTTGTTCGATATATTTCAATTCACTTAAGCGGCTCTTTTGTTGTATACTTTTCTATGTGAGTGAGTTCTTCAACGCGCTTGATAGCTTCGGCTTTACCAGTGGGGTTAAGTTCGTCATAATATTGCAGGAGTAAATAATCGGGCGCGGTTCTATACAGTCTAGGATTGTCTTTTTGTATCGCTTTTACCAGGCGATCAATAACCTCATCTGTATATAATGGTGCGTTTTGTATTTCTATAGGGATATCTCTGCTTTTTGCTGTTTGGTAGGCGATGCGGTCAAGTTCTGACATTTTCCCTTCAGAGTTCCAATCTAGTAATTTAGCAACAGGCACACCAAGTGCCTTTGAAATTTTTTCGATTGTTTCGGCCCTGACGTGAAGACTATCACGTTTCGTAATCGCGTACAGGGTGTTCTTGGAAATCCCCGTTATTTCAGAAAGTTCTTTGATCGTCATATTTTGGTCGTTAAGCAACTGCTTTAAAACTTGTCCCATTCCCATTGTAAATATCCTCCTTGTTTATATTAAAACATATTTAGTACAAAATGTAAATAAACCATTGACAATTAGTACAATAAGAAGTATTATTAGTACATTATTAGTGCAATAGCACCAACAGAGATAAGGAGGTGATGTAATGCGTGTGATTCACATACAGGTTCCTGATGATCTGCATCGAGAAGTCAAGGTAATGGCTGCATTGACTGACAGGTCATTGGCGCAGCTCGTGAGAGATGCAATAGAAGCGTACATAAAATCACAAAAAGAAAAAGAGTAACCACACAAGCCAAAGTGAACCGGTTACTCAAAGTGAAAGGAAATCTTTCTCTTATATTATAACGGAGTCTGGGTTTCCTTTCAAGGCGAAAGGAGTTTTTAATGAAAGATTTAATTGAAGTAAATTATGACAATGACAGACCGTTAGTATCAGCAAGAGAGCTACATGAGTTTTTAGGGGTTAAAACAGAATATCGTCACTGGTTCCCTCGTATGTGTGAATATGGGTTTGAGGAAAACACAGATTACATAGCTACCGGTCAAAAAAGACCGACAGCTCAGGGGAATATCACTACATATAACGATCACCAGTTATCAATCGAAATGGCAAAAGAAATCTGCATGCTACAGAGGAACGAAAAAGGTAAACAGGCAAGACAGTATTTCATTCAACTTGAAACTATGTGGAATAGCCCTGAAATGGTAATGAAGCGAGCTTTAGAATTTGCAAACAAGCAAGTGGAGACGTTGCAGAAGAAAATCGACGGAGATAAGCCGAAAGTCACCTTTGCTGATGCCGTTTCCGCCTCCCACACTTCAATCCTTGTCGGAGAACTTGCAAAGCTCTTGAAACAGAACGGAGTAAACACCGGGCAAAACAGATTGTTTCAGCGTTTGCGGGACGAAAAATACCTGATAAGCAGACAGGGCAATGATTACAACATGCCTACCCAGCGCTCAATGGAACTAGGGCTGTTTGAAATCAAAGAGACTGCAATCACCCACTCGGACGGGCATATCACCGTAAACAAGACGGTCAAAGTCACCGGCAAAGGTCAGCAGTATTTCATCAATAGATTTCTGGGGGAGGCGATTTAAATGATTATCAATGAAAAAATCACTGCTACGACAGAAAGTTTTATCAGATACAGCCTTTTACTCACTCCTGATGAGTTCGCCGCTGTGCGAGCCAAAATAGAGCCTCTGGCACTACATAACATAGCGAATCACCCAAAGGCTCAGGCTATTTTCGCCGTGATACTCGACGAGGTTGAAAAAACTGTAAAATCCTCGGGGGGGGTACTGTAGAAGAATAAAATTACAAAACGGCAGTAACCGTCTTGGTCGCTGCCGTTTTTTACTATAAAAATCTCCTTGTTATGATTCTGGATAAGTGGTCGATAGCCTGCCTTCTCAGGCTGTACACGTCAGAGCGGCACATTGCATGCTTTAAGCTGAATTTATCGATAAGTGCAGATATATACCCTCCGCTGAAGAAAAACAGCTCTATCGCTTCTTTTTCGGCTTCTGTGATGTATCTCATTGCGAAGTCTAACGCGTGTTCATAACATTCTATGCGTTCAATATCATTCTGGATTCGTTCTCTTGCAGCCGCCACGCTTGACACTGTATCATTGATGCGCCTTGATCGTACGGGTGAATTATCCATCCCCTGAATCTCCGTTATGCTTTCAAGTTCCTTTTGCAATTTCTTCTTTTCCTCTTCCCACCCTCCGGATTCCTTTAGAAATTTTACCGCATTGAACTCTATGTACCTATTCATCGCTCCACCCTTTCAGTAATATCCCTGGCTTCTTCTGTATCGTCTCTCTGATATCTTCCATCTTGGCCATATGATTGCTTACATACGAAGCATATCTATTGGTGCGTGACATTATATTGCACAGCTGATCATCGTCGATACTCAGCTCGTCAGCTACAGCCGCAAGCAGTATCAAGCAGGCTTTATCTGTCGTATTTTTAGTAACCTCGCGTTTTAACTTATTCAACTCGGACTCTGTCAGCTGTATCTTTTTCTTCTTTATCTTTGCTCTCTGCATATTGTTACCCTAGTCCTCGCTGTACCACGGGCACTCTTTGCCTGCCGTTTCATCCACCACGAATGCGGCTGGTGTTGTACACATGCAGTCATTGTTGTAATAACATCCAGTTTCAACGCACATTTTATCTGTTTCAGGTTGCTTGTTTGTGATATGCTCACGTGTCCAGATCAGGCACATGATATTCCAGACGAATGCTCTGTCATGCCGTTCATCGTCGTCACCCCTCAGCCATTTGAGATAATGCCGCACGGCAGAATCTATGTAACTTGATTCAGGGATTCCTTTCTGCCAGTTGTTTTCGCCGTACTTGGCGGCACCTTCCTCGAAATGCTTCGAGACTTCCAGAAGCGCTGTATTCGCATCATGGAACCCATCGCCGTTCATGAAATCCATCACGACATCCACTAAATAACCCACGGAATGTGTTGTATGAT
>CAVEWO010000207.1:0-3729 GCA_963619345.1 Bacteroidaceae bacterium | reverse complement strand
GTGTTATTATATATCTTGCTTTCGGCTTTTTCAAGAGGTTATAATTGTCAATAACATTAAAAAGCGGAGGTAATTTTTGAAAATGAGCAAAACATTGATCATCACATCATTCATCGAAAACGAGATCGATATAAATAGCAGGATAAATTCTGAAGATTATGTTATTTGCACAGACGGAGGCTATGATATTGCAACGGTTCAGGGAATTCGGCCCGATCTGATTCTCGGAGATTTCGATTCGATCAGCGGGGAGCTTCCCGAAGATATTGAAATCAAAAGGTTTAAGCCGGAAAAGGATTTTACGGATCTGGAGCTTGCTGTCAAGACGGCTGTCGAGTCAGAATTTACTGAATTGGAAATAATAGGAGGCATGGGCGGCCGTCTTGATCACACCGTTGCAAATCTGCAGCTGCTTTTGCACTACAACAGATACTTCAAAAAACTCATCATGCTGGACGGCAGAAATGAATGCTTCATACTGGATTCAAAAAAAGACAGCAACTTTATAATCCCATTCGCGGCCAATAGTTATTTTTCAGTATTTTCACTCACTCCAAAAACCACAGGATTGTGCATAAAGGACGCAAAATATGAGCTGACTAATCACATCCTGACAAGCGATTTTCCACTCGGCGTCAGTAATGAATTTTCAGATAATAAAAATGCCGCCATCTCTATGGATGACGGCACACTGCTCATCGTGATATCTAAAAAATAATGTGTCAGCCGAGCGAGGATCTGAGACGTTTGAAAATGTGCTTCACCTGAAGTATACACAGCAGCACTGCGAGAAGGGCAGAAATCACAAGAGCCCTGATGTCAGAAGGCTTGCCCTTTCCAGAATAAAACATCGCAGCGAACAGTGTCACTATGCCGCCCGCCGCCGTGAGCTGTCCTTCAGGTGAATCAAAAGGTCTGAATGTTCATAAACCCCTATTTTGCCCATCCGAGAGTGCACTTTACAGCCCTGTGCCATCCGTCGATGAGCGTTTGTCTCCTTTCTTCATCCATATCAGGTCTGAATATATTGTTTATCTGCCAGTTTGAGATGATATCGTCCGTATTTTTCCAGTAGCCGGTCGCAAGACCCGCAAGATATGCTGCACCCAGCGATGTAGTCTCTATGCATTCCGGTCTGTAAAGCGGCATGTTTATGATATCCGCCTGGAATTCCAGCAGAAAATCATTCACACATGCCCCGCCGTCCACCTTGAATGCCTTTATCTCGTATCCCATATCCTCTGTCATCGAGTTCATCAGATCATATGTCTGGTAGGCCATCGACTCGAGCGCGGCCCGCACGATGTGATTCTTGTTGACACCGCGCGTCAGACCCATCAGCGCGCCTCTGGCATAAGGATCCCAGTACGGAGCCCCCAGTCCCGTGAATGCCGGCACGATATATGCTCCCGCCGTGTCATCGACAGATCTCGCCATTTTCTCAGATTCCGCCGCGTTGTCGAGTATCCTCACCTCATCGCGCAGCCACTGTATCGTAGCACCCGAAACGAACACCGAACCTTCCAGCGCGTAGCAGACTCTGCCGTCAAGCCCCCATGCTATCGTGGTCAGCAGACCGTTTCTGGACTCGACAGGCGTCTCACCCGTGTTCACCAGCATGAATCCGCCTGTACCGTATGTGTTCTTAGCCTCTCCCTCTTTGAAACAGGCCTGTCCGAAAAGCGCAGACTGCTGGTCGCCGGCCGCCCCTGCTATCTTTACAGATCCTCCGAAGATCAGAGGGCTGCTTTCACCGAACACCATGCTCGAAGGGCAGGGTTTGGGAAGCATGCACACCGGGATGTCCAGCTCTGCGAGTATTTCCTCGTCCCATTTCAGCGTATGTATATTGAACATCATCGTTCTCGACGCATTCGAATAATCGGTAACATGGACTTTTCCTCCGGTAAGCCTCCATATCAGCCACGTCTCTATCGTGCCGAAAAGCAGCTCGCCGTTCCTCGCACGCTCGTATGCGCCGTCGACATTTTCCAGTATCCATTTCAGCTTTGTCGCGGAAAAATACGGGTCTATCAGAAGCCCTGTCTTTTTCCTGAAAAAGTCTTCGAGTCCTCTCGCTTTGAGTTCGTCACAGAACTTCGACGTCCTCCTGCACTGCCAGACTATGGCGTTATACACGGGCTCTCCGGTCACTCTGTCCCACACGATCGTGGTTTCGCGCTGATTCGTTATCCCTATGGAATCTATATCCTCATATGTAGCGTCCGTCTTGAGCAGTGCCTCCTGAGCGACTCCGATCTGTGTCGACCATATATCCATCGGGTCATGCTCGACCCATCCTTCATGCGGATATATCTGCCGGAATTCCTTCTGAGCCACGCTGATCTGCCTGCCCTGTCTGTCGTAAAGTATGCATCTTGCGCTCGTAGTTCCCTGATCGAGCGCCATTATGTATTTCTTTTTCATCAGATAAACTCCATCATGATCCTGTTGGAAATATCCACGCCTCTCTCAGTGAGGTACAGCCTGTCTCCGTTCAGGATCAGCAATCCTTTGTATCTATCGAGTATGTCGCTGTCATAAATGCTGAAAAAATCCTCGCGGAATATCTGTCGGAATTCTTCAAGGCTTATCCCCTCGGCTTTTCTCAGTCCTGTGAACACGAATATCCCCATTTCTTCACGGGGCTTGTATATCTCGGTACTCTCCTCGTCCACAGGTGCTTTGTTCTGGTTGAGATCTCGTATATATTCGTACATCTTGTCGTGATTCTTCAGTCTGGCTCCGTCAACGAACGAACTGGCGCCAAGACCAAGCCCCACATACTCGTCATATGACCAGTACTTGGTATTGTGACGGCTGCGGAACCCCGGCAGCGCACAGTTCGATATCTCATACCGTTCGTACCCTGCCGCTTTCATCATCTTGAGCGCCGTATGATACATCTCGCGATCCGTGATCTCCGGCACAGGCTCGAGTTCACCCTTTTCATATATCATCTTGTAAAACTCGGTACCCTCCTCGATCTGCAGACTGTAGAGCGAGATGTGCGACGGTTTCAGGAAAATACACTGTCTTACCGTGTCTTTCCACATTTTCATGGTCTGCCCCGGTATAGCGAACATCAGATCCAGGTTTATATTGTCGAATCCTGCCTTCCTGGCTCTCTGAAAGGCGTAAAACGCATCGTTCTTGTTGTGTATCCTGCCCAGCACGTCAAGCATGTGATTGTCGAACGACTGGACGCCTATGCTAAGTCTGTTGATGCCTTTTCGAAGATAGCGCTCCATCTTTTCATCGGAAAGAGTCGCGGGATTTGCTTCTATAGTTATTTCCGCGTCATGCATCACATTGAAATTGTCTTTCAGGCAGTCCACAATGCGGCCCATGTCCCATTCTGAAAAAAGAGATGGCGTACCGCCCCCTATATATATGCTGTCGACTTCGCGATATCGCCAGCTGTCGGATCTTATCCTGATCTCACGCATCAAAGCCTTGGTATACTCCGAAAAGACCTTGCTGCTGCTGCAGCTGAACGACAGAAAATCGCAGTATCTGCATTTTCTTGCACAAAACGGTATATGAAGATATATCCCCAGTTTATTTGTTGTCGTCATATTTCAGCACCGCAGTAAACGCTTCCTGCGGCACTTCTACAGTACCGAACTGCCGCATTCGCTTCTTTCCTTCCTTCTGTTTCTCCAGCAGCTTTTTCTTTCTCGATATGTCTCCTCCGTAGCACTTGGCTATTACGTCCTTCCTGTAAGC
>CAVEWO010000206.1:0-3730 GCA_963619345.1 Bacteroidaceae bacterium | reverse complement strand
GAGTCTGACAGCGGCGATAAGGGGGCAGGAGGCGGCTCGGATGAAAACGGATCGGACGAAAACGGACAGTCGCTGAAGATAAACGCGAAGTCAGCCGTGCTCATAGACGGCAGCAGCGGACGGGTGCTCTTTGCACAGAACGAAAAAGAACATCTGCCGCCTGCATCGGTCACGAAGGTGATGACACTGCTTCTTGTGATGGAGGGATGTGAAAGCGGCAAGATATCGCTGGACGATAAGGTCACAGTTTCGGAGCGTGCCGCCTCGATGGGAGGAAGCCAGATGTACATGGAGCCCGGAGAGCAGCACACGGTGGAGGAGCTGATCAAGGGAGTAATCATGGTGAGTGCGAACGACGGCTGCGTCGCACTTTCGGAGCATCTGTGCGGGAGCGTGGAAAGCTTTGTTGAGCGCATGAACGAGCGCGCTCAGGAGCTCAGCCTAAGGGACAGCCATTTTGTCAACACGAACGGCCTTCCTGTAGCAGATCATTACTCATGTGCATATGATATAGGAATGATATCCGTGGAGCTGATGAAATTCGAAAATGCCAGATCATGGTTTACGGCATGGCAGGAGGACATTGAAGTCGGTCTTCCGGGAAAGGAAAGCAAGTTCACTCTTACGAATACAAACAAGCTGATCAGGAGCTACAGCGGAGCCATAGGTGTAAAGACAGGCTTCACTCAGGATGCGGGGTACTGCCTTTCGGGGGCGGCGCAGAGAGATTCGACCAGGCTGATAGGTGTGGTCCTCGGGTGCGAGACCAGCAAGATCAGGTTTGCGGAAATGGCAAAGCTGCTGGATCACGGGTTTGCATGCTATGAGACTGTGCAGTTTGCGAAAAAAGGAGAAAAGATCCGGAAAATAAAAGCCGAGAAAGGTGATGAGATGACGTTCTATGCCGTAACAGAATGTGATGCAGGCGTTACCTTAGAGAAGGGTGCAAAGCCTCAGCTCAGCAGGAAGGTAAGGCTGGATAAGGGATATAAGCTTCCGCTGAAGAAGGGGAGCAGAGTCGGAACGCTGGAGATATTCCAGGGAAAAGAAAAGGTGGCAGAATACGGTCTGGCAGCCGATCGCGATGTGGATCGTGCAGATTTTATTACTACATACATCCGTCTGATGAAGAAACTGATCTGAAACTGCATCGGCGGTGTATGCAGACGGCATGAGCAGATATGGCCGTCTGAGAAATGACAGAAGGGAGGCATCCCTGTGAGTGGCAGATACTGTTACCTTTTCTTTTCGGGATACTGCAGCGTGACGGAGGCATCTCAGCTTCTGACGCATAGCATGATATCCAACCGCATAGTCAGAGCACCGGCAGGACTCGGCGGCGGCTGCAGCTTCGCAGTACTGGTAAATGCGCCGGATGAAGGACGAAGCATAGAGCTTCTTGACAGATCCGGCATAAATGTCGAAAGAAGCGTGCGCAGAGATACGGCGATCTTCGGCGGTGTATAGACGGGCGTTATATGCGGCTTTTGAAAAACGCTGTAAAAACGGCAGAAAATAATTTTTGATAAGCGATCTCCGATTTCTTTTTTACAGAAAGCGGTGTAAATTTTGAAGAAGCCAAAAACGTTGACTTTTCAACGTTTTTGGTGTATAATTTATGAAAGATTTGCACCCTATTCACAGCAAAAATAGAGGCAAAAATACGGTAAACAAGGAGGGAATTATGTCAACACAGCGAAAATCAGGACCCAGAAGATCTGCTGCGATCGCAGTTGCGGTCATGATGGCTGCAGCGGTCTTTGCAGGACTTCCTGCAACAGAACTCAATAAGGTGTATGCAGCCGGTGAAACGGCTGTAGTTGCTACGGATGTGCTGAATGTGAGGTCAGGAGCCGGGACGAATTATTCTTGTATAGGTACTGTAAAGGAAGGCAAGACTTTCGTCGTGACAGGATCAGCAAAGGATTCGTCAGGGGTAGTCTGGTACAAGTTTTCATTCGGTTCAAAGAATGGTTATGTTTCATCGAAGTATGTTAACATAAAACAGCCTACTGTAACCCCTGTTTCGAACACTCAGGGTGCTGTAAGCGACGGTCCGCTGAGAGTAAGAAGCGGTCCGGGAACGGGATACAGCATATTAGGAACGCTCGCCACGGGAAAAACTTTCACAGTCAGCGGCAAGGCGCAGGATTTTTCCGGAGTATGGTGGTACAGCTTTGACTACAACGGCAAGACAGGATATGTGTCTTCTCAGTATGTTAAAACTTCATCGACATCCAGCAGTGTAGTCGAAGTTGAAAAGATGACAGGGACTGTAAATGACGGTCCGCTGAGAGTAAGAACTGGTCCGGGGACAAGCTACAGCGTGCTTGGATCGCTTGCGACCGGGAAATCGTTTTCGGTTACTGGCAAAGCTCAGGACAGCTCCGGAACATGGTGGTACAGATTGACTTACAGCGGTAAGACAGGATATGTGTCATCGGCTTATGTAACGACGAAGACCGAATCGGGAACGGAGGAGGAAACAAAGCCTGATGCGGATACTAAACAGGCAGGAACTGTATTTGACGGTCCGCTCAGAGTAAGGAGCGGAGCCGGTACGAATTATGATACTCTGGGACAGCTCAGCACAGGCAAGACTTTTGATATCGAAGGAACGGCAAAGGACAGTTCGGGAACAGTATGGTACAAGCTCACTTTCAACGGCGGCTTCGGATACGTTTCATCTAAATATGTAAAAGTCACAGAGGAGAAGGGCGATGGAAGCGGCGGCGACAGCGGAGACACCAGCGAGCCGGTGACTTTCCAGCTTGGTACAACTACAGCATCTGACGGGCTTAATGTCAGAAAGGGTCCGGGAACAGGATATGCCAGACTCACGACCCTTCCGGGAGGCACTTCAGTGACGATCACCGGATCAGCGAAGGACAGCAGCGGCAAGGTATGGTACAAATATCAGTACAGCGCTTCTCAGGACGGATACATATGTTCAGACTATGTGACGGTCAAGACAGTCACATCAGACAGCCAGTTCGAATCATATATGACAGCACAGGGCTTCCCTGAAAGCTACAAGCCGGGACTGAGGATGCTCCATGCGGCACATCCTCAGTGGGTGTTCAAAGCGGACAAGCTCGGATACAGCTGGTCCAGCGCACTTTCTAAAGAAACGGCAAAGCCGGGAACTAACCTGGTAAGCTCATCATCACCTGTTTCATACAGGTCGACAGCTGCAGGAGCCTACAATGCATCGAACAATACGTGGGCGAGATATGACGGCAGCTGGTATGCGGCAAATGAAAAAGTAGTCGCATACTACATGGATCCGAGGAATTTCCTCAGTGAAAACGGCATATACCAGTTCATGACACACAGATACGACAGCGCTACGCAGAACGAATCGACAGTTGCAGCTGTGATATCGGGATCGTTCATGCAGGGAAGCAATCCGGGCGGCGGATACAGCTCATACAGCTCGCTGATCAATGCGGCGGGAAAGAATACAGGAGTCAATCCTAACGTGCTTGCGGCGATGATAATACAGGAGCAGGGCTGGAGCGGCAGCAGTCTGGTTTCAGGAACTTACCCGGGATACCAGGGCTACTACAATTTCTTCAACATCGGTGCGTATACAACAGATACGATGAACGCTATACAGCGAGGTCTCTGGTATGCGAGCAGACAGGGCTGGAACACTCCGTACAAGTCGATAGTGGGAGGCGCTGAATTCTACGCTGATGAATATGTAAGCAACAATCAGGATACATAT
>CAVEWO010000205.1:0-3758 GCA_963619345.1 Bacteroidaceae bacterium | reverse complement strand
GAAATAAAAGCAGGGTATGATTTTGCAGATATCAAGTGGAGTGTGAATGAGACTGCGAAAGTAATCAAGGTGGAGCTTCCGGAGGTCAAAATTTTAGATGTGAAAGTGGATATGGATTCTTTTCAGTTATATCATGAGGATGAGAGTATTTTTACGAATATATCATCTGAGGATATGAATGAATCTGCTGTAAAACTCGCTGATAATGCAAAAAAGTCTGCAATAAAACATGGCTTATATGATAAAGCAAGAGAAAATGCAGAAACTCTGATAAAAACTTTTATCGGTCAAAGCTATGATTTAAAAGAATATGAAGTGAAAGTTGCTAAATAAAGGGTTAGGTGATAATTATGAAAAAGATGGTAAAATTAGTATTAGGGATCGTTGCCGCTGCAATTGTAGTTTTTTATATAGTGCTTGTATTGACAAGGTAGGTGTGCGCTTTCTGATAAGAATATGAAGGCAGCATGACAGTGTAAAAATTCAGTTACCGGGAGGTTGCTATGAGTAAGAATGATATAATGATTTTCATTGAAAAGATGAAAGAATATGGGGACGAATGGGATTTTAGGAGTGTTGAAGAGGTATATGGAGCTGTTTCGCTTGAAGCGGCGCTGGCGCATCGAAAGGCCGGCTTTAAGTCACTGGATGACATCATGAGAAAAATAGTGGATTAAATAATATAGCAGAAAATATTTGACTAATTGCTGAGAAGATCTGTACTTATGGTCAGGAAACTTCTCGGCAATTTTTACATCTGTACTTCTCAGCAATTTTCTCATCTGCAGCAGTGTGTGTCGAAACTTGACGCCGTCAGTATGTGCCGATCCGCTTGCATATACGGGCGGGCTGGTTTAAAATAAATGTCATGGCTGCCGGCGGTATGCGCGGCAGCTTTAAATCGTCAGAAGACCGGGAGAAAAGATTTATGAATCAGAAAGAACTGAGAGAGATAAGAAAACGTTTCAAGCTTGACAAGGACAGCATCAGTCATGTTTACGGCTGCTATGTGAACGCGGCGAAAGACATCGTTGCAAGGATGGATATGTCGATGGGGCTGATGGAGCAGGAGGAGGCAGAGCTGTATCTCAAGCTGCTGAAAAAAGCGATATCGGGTACGCTCGGCAAGAATCTGCTCGATATAGAATTTTCGACGAAGCAGGTCGAGGACAGTGATGAGCACAGGCTGCTGCAGGCGCTCAGGCTGTCGCATCTCAGAGACAAGGACATGCGGGAGCTGTTTTATCAGCGCGTCATAGAGTCGCTGGATTTCGGCGACGAGAGCTACGTTATACTGCTTGCTTCCGATGCATATGACATCCCGTTTAAGGGAAACGACGACGAAATCTGGGAAGAAGGCTCGAACGAAGTGTTCGACTACATTATCTGCTGCATCTGTCCTGTAAAGGATGCAAAGGCGTCGCTGCGGTATTTTGCAGATGAAAGGAATTTTAGAGGAGCATCTTCAGGTCATGTGCTGGGTACGCCGGAGCTGGGATTCATGTTCCCGGCGTTCGATGACAGGAGCACGAACATATACAATGCGCTTTACTACAGCCGCGGGCTGGCAGATATACACGAGGAGTTCATAGCAGGCATATTCAATACGGAAAAGGTGCCGATGTCTGCAGGTGCGCAGCAGCATGCTTTCAGTGATGTGTTGTGCGAGTCTCTCGGAAATGACTGCAGTCTGGATGTTGTAAAGGCTGTGCACGGGCAGATCAGGGAAAGGCTGCTGATTCACAAGGAAAGCAAGGATCCCGAGGTGCCGGAGATATATGTAGAAGATGTGGATGATATCCTGAAAAGCAGCGGGGTGCCTGATGAAAAGATCGGCACATTCAATGAAGCTTGCCGAAGGGAATTCGGAGAGCAGTCGGTGCTCAATCCGATAAACCTTATAGAGAGCAATAAATTCCAGATGGTGACGCCGCAGGTAAAGATAACCGTCGACCCGGAATTTACATATACGATAACGACTAAAGTGATAGACGGGAGCAGATACATACTGATTCCGATGGGAGAGGGCGTTGAAGTGAACGGCATCGATATAAGCGTCGATGCGAGCGATGTCGTGGAAGCCGGAATGGATCGAGGTGCCAGACAGGTTATAGATGCCGAACAGAGCAGAGTAGCTGGGGCACACGAAAACGCCGAGGCGACCAGCACCGCAGATGATGAAGTGGAGTTCTAGTAAGTTCTAACTCAGCTTCATATTGTCTGCGCCTTTGCGGCGTATGCGTTTCAGATAGAAACTGATGCAGAGCGTATAGATATAATCGTAGACAAGCATCATCAGGATGCCTGCGATGATGAGGAGCCATACAGGATAGTCCGGAAGATGGATGCTTCCGAGCAGCAACTTTTTGAAGCCGAGAAGTCCCGTGCAGAGGACAGCGGCAAAAAAGGCTGCTTTTATTATGACCTGAAAGATGCCGCTGTGCAGCTTTTCCACATAGAATTTGAGGATACCGTAATATCCGAAGAAAAATGCATACGGTATCATGGCCGTTTTGTTCGGTACTATGAAAAATCCGAGGATCACTCCGGCCGCATAAAGAAGCGCAGCTGCACCGACTCCTGACTCGAGCATCATGACCGCGGTAAACAGCGAACTGAGTGCAAACAGTGTCAGCTCGATGCCGGGCGCGACAGACCCCGCAAAGAGAAAAGCGAGAGTGAGCGCGAGGCATATGCCTCCAAGCGCGATCACAGATGACGGGTTCTTACGACCAGTAGTATCCGTATTTTTTCGGTCAATGCTGTTTTTCAATTCATATCCCCTTTATCGATCTGCCTGTACGCAGAGCAGGTGTAATAGATATATTAAATATATTTAAATCAGATGCAGTCGCAGCAGCAGTCGGCGCAGATGTAGCACTGAAGCGCCTGGCAGCACATATCATTACTGCTTCCGTATCCGCGGCCGTAAGCCTGATTCTGGTAGGCTCCGCCCATGTTGATTATACGGCCGTAAGCCTGGCTGTATTCCATGTTGTTTGGAGCCAGGTCGTTAGCTGTTCGGAGCTTGTTGATGGCATCATCGTACCAGCCTTTTCTGTAAGAAAGCATGCCTGACAGGAAGAACCATTCGGCGCTTCTGTCTTTGGTGCTGTTAAGGATATTTTCTGCTGCAGTCAGATTGCCGGCGTCGATATAGCGGCGCACTGCCATGTAGTCGGGAGTTCCGTAACTGCCGCCATTTCCTGAACCGGTGCCGTAATTTCCGTAGTTGTAGCTGCCGGATGAGCTGGAGCTCCTGTTTTTCATCAGCATGTCGTATGCTTCGTTGATCTCCTGCAGCTTTTCCTCTGCAAGGTCGGCAAGAGGGTTATCCTGATATTTGTCGGGATGGTATTTCTTGACGAGTTCTTTATACGCTTTTTTTATTTCTTCTTCGGAGGCGTTTTCAGGCACGCCCAGTACTTCATAAGGGTTCATCTAAATCTCCTTTTTCTATTGAAATCAAATCTGATTATCTTTATCTGTTCTCATTATTATTTCTTCGGTTTTCCTATTGAGTCCGAAATATATCACGTTTTCTATGATGCCGGCGTTTTTTCTGATGTCGAGTGAGTCGGTGCACCGGCTGAGCATCGCAAGGTAATGGTACAGGTTGAAGCGCAGATCCGGTTCTATCCGTGTGCGGAATTCGTCTGCAGTCTCGTTCGCGGCGTCGAACTCGAATCGGAAGAGCAGCGGATTGTATGCGCCTGACTCTATGTTTTCTTCGATATCGTCGACTGCGTCTATCATGT
>CAVEWO010000204.1:0-3788 GCA_963619345.1 Bacteroidaceae bacterium | reverse complement strand
GACCTGCTCGGCAAGGGGTCTGTCGAGATTCCTGAACTTGACCGTTTCCTCTTCTTTCTTCAGGATACGTGCAGGCACCTCATCTATTCCGATCACGTTGCCGAACGCCATATTGGCGCCGTACTCAACGGCATTTTCGAGTTCTCTGACGTTTCCCGGCCAGTCATGGTTTGTATAGATTTCTTCCACTTCCGGTGAAAATCGTTCTATTTTTTTGTTCATGAAGCTGTTGTATTTTTTCAGAAAATGATACATCAGCTGTTTTATATCATCCTTTCGTTCCCTAAGCGGCGGGATCGAAAGGGGTATTACACTCAGTCTGTAGTAAAGATCCTCTCTGAAGCTTCCTTCTTCTATCAGTTTCTCGAGATCCTTGTTCGTCGCAGCGATGACTCTTACATCCACGATGATGCTCTTGCTCCCTCCGACGCGATCGAATCTCATGTTCTGAAGCACATGCAGTATCTTTACCTGAAGGTGCAGCGGCATATCTCCTATTTCATCCAGAAATATGGTGCCGCCGTCAGCGAGCTCAAATTTGCCTTCCTTGCCCTTTTCGCTGGCTCCTGTGAAAGCACCCTTCTCATATCCGAAAAGTTCACTTTCCAGCAGGTTTTCCGGTATAGCCCCACAGTTCACTGTGATGAACGGTTTGTCTTCTCTCGGGCTTGCGTAGTGTATCGCCTTGGCGAACATCTCCTTGCCCGTACCGCTCTCTCCCGTGATCAGGACTGTCGAATTGCTTCTCGCTGTAATCAGAGCCTGCTTCTTGGCTATCATTATCTTCTCGCTGGATCCTATTATATCATCAACGGTGTTCTTTATCTTGCGTGTATTGAAATTATACACGAGTTTCTGCGCTTCTTCAATATCCCTGAAGGAAATAACTATTCCGTCTATTTCCTCGCCGGATAAAAACGGCTGCACAGTTACGATAAAATGGTGCTGTCTGCCGTCCACCTTGAAGATTTCTTCGTTCTCGGTGTATCCCCGACCTGTATCGAGAACCTTTATAGCAGGGCTTCCGGGCATTATGTTGCTTATATGCTTGCCAATCAGATCACCCTTGTTCGTGCCGAACAGTTCGGCCGCTCTGTTGTTGCAGTGTTTGACATATCCTTTCTGATCGAGTGCAAATATGCCTTCATGCGCTGTTTCAAGAACGATCGACATCTCATCTCTGGAAACTTCAACATTCTCAAGCGTCTCCTGCTGGTCAGCCTTTGCAGCGAGAAGATCCGCCATTTTCTCAACGAATACGGTCATGCTCTTGCGCTTGTCCCTGATAATGTTTTTCTGATCTTCAGTAAAAGCGACGAGGCCTATGATCCCTATTATCTCTCCTTTGAGCACTATCGGAGTGCATATCTCAGCCAGCTCTCCGAGTCTGGTGTTGCCGACTACCGGCTGATCGTATCCCTTAAAGTTCTGGGCGTCTTCAACATACTGGGTCTTCCCTGTACGCAGCACCCTGGCATAGAGATAGTTGCCCTCCAGGTTGCCATCCTCTTCCTTTTTGCCGATACGACCGTGATAGTAACCTGTACCGCCGAGTATCCTAAGCCTATTGTCTACGATCTCAACTTCCAGACCGACAGCGATACTGATCGCCTCCGCGACCTGCTGCACGCTTTCCTTAATGCCGCTCAAAACAGACATTTTATTCCACCTTTATCTAATATAATATTAACTAAATACCTGTCTACATTTTAACACATGCTCCGGATTTTTAAAGCAGTTTTTTCATCCTAATTTTAGTTTCTGATGGTATTTATATGTCTTTTTTTCACTGATTCTGCTCTGAATTCTCTGTCTTTTTACCGTCGGTGACAGCAGCTCCGAGATTGATAGTAGACTTTTCCAGCTCGAGCACCATATTGTTTATCTGACTGAGCTTTTCAGATGACATATCTTCACCTACAGCGAGCTTGGTGTTGTACAGTATATCCTCTATTCTCCTGTGTATATCGTAGAGGTTCGTCCTCACGCCGTTGAGCATCTCCACATCGACATCATCTCTCATGGCATCCGCCATGTTCACGATCTCGTCTTTTTCGAGCACATATTCTGAATTTCCTCTGACAACTACAGGATGATATCCGAGTTCATCTTCGACTGTCTTTGCAAAATCCTCTTTTGCTCCCATCTCTCCGTGTACAAGAAATATATGCTTAGGCTCTGCCTGGAAGCCCTTGAGCCACTCGAGCAGACCGTCTCTGTCAGCGTGACCCGAAAATCCCTGAAGATTATAGATCTTGGCGTTGACCTGCACTTTATCGCCGAACAGCGTGACTTCCTGCGCTCCGTCTACGAGCATCCTTCCCAGTGTGCCTTCAGCCTGATATCCCACGAACACTATGCTGGATTTTCTGTTCCAGAGGTTGTGCTTCAGATGATGCCTGATCCTTCCTGCGTCGCACATACCGCTCGCCGAGATTATCACCTTCGGTTCGGGATCGGTATTGAGCCACACGGATTCCTGACTCGTCCTGGTGAACTTGAGATTTTCAAAATCCAGCGGATTGTCGCCTTTAGCGATGTATTCCTTGGTTTCTTCGTCGAAAACCTGAGCGTTTTTCTTAAAAACCTCGGTCGCGGTGGTTGCCATAGGACTGTCGACGTACACGTTCATATTTTTAAAAGCTTCGTGGTACTCGCTGTTCGATTCGTATACTCTGTTCAGCTCATATATCAGTTCCTGGGTTCTGCCTACTGCAAAAGAAGGTATCACGGTCGTCCCGCCTTTTTCTGCCGTAGCGCGTATGATATCCAGCAGCTTCTTAACGTCCAGCGGATTTTCCGGATGAAGCCTGTTGCCGTATGTCGTTTCCATTATGACATAATCAGCCTTTTTGATTATCGTCGGATCTCTCAGTATAGGTCTGTTCTTTACTCCAAGGTCGCCTGAAAACACTATCTTCGATACGCTGTCGCCTTCTGTGACCCACAGCTCTGTTATAGCAGATCCGAGTATGTGTCCGGCGTCGTTGAAAACTATTTTCATCTCATCGTTGAGCTCGACGAGCTGATCGTAAAGCACGGGCTTCACGTATTTCAGCGAATCCACCGCATCATTGTATGTATAGAGCGGTTCCACCAAAGGTCTTCCTGCACGCTCGTTCTTCTTGTTTTTCCACTGTGCTTCCTTCTCGTGTATATATCCGCTGTCCTTAAGCATTACGTCCAGAAGATCTGCGGTCGCATCTGTGCAGTAAATACTGCCCTTAAATCCTCTCTTTATAAGAAGTGGTATCCTGCCGCAGTGATCTATGTGTGCATGACTGAGCACCATGTACTCGATTTCTTCCGGATCGAACGGAAAATCCTCATAGTTGAGAGCTTCCTGCACTTTTCCTCCCTGAAACTGTCCGCAGTCCAGCAGGATCTTGTGGTTTTCCGTTGTTATGAGATGGCAGGATCCTGTCACGCCTGACGACGCTCCGCAAAACTGTATTTTCATTACGATTTCCTCCCTGTTAAAACGCTGCTGCCATGTTACTGCTGTTATTATACTACCTGCTGTCTGCGATTTCCATGTGCAAAATATGCATCCTGTAAAAAATCATCGCTGTATGCAAAGCCTGCGCTTTACGCGTTCCAGCGCTTTACATTATCCAGCAGCCAGCTGCACCATGCGTCCATGCCCTCACCGGTTTTCGCTGACACTGGGAAGATCTCAAGATCGGGATTCCGCAGGTGAGCGTACTCTATGACCTTCTCCATGTCGAAATCAAAGTACGGCAGCACGTCGATCTTGTTTATTATCAGCGCATCGCACACATTGTAGA
>CAVEWO010000203.1:0-3795 GCA_963619345.1 Bacteroidaceae bacterium | reverse complement strand
TTCAGATGCTTGAGCAGATACAGAGAATGATAAAAGAGATGCCGAGACCGCGGCTGCTGTTTCGCAAAGGGCTGACCGTTCGCGGCTTTTTCAGGCCGTACATGTCCTTCGAAGAATACACGCAGGCAGAAATCTTCAGCAGTATAGATGTGGTCACTCCGGTAACTGTGAGGTTCGCGTCGATGTTCGGGCAGAAGGGGATGGCCGACACTGTCCGGAATATAAAAGGAATGAGCGTCAAATTTCATGGCAGTGAGGAGTATGACATGATCTGTCAGAGCATACCTGTGTTCTTCATCGATGAAAAGCAAAAGCTGCCGGAGCTCATGAGGGCATTTACGCGCAGTGAACACTGTGATGGTCTGAACAGCAGAAGGTTCTGGGAATTTGTTGCGGAAAATCCAGAGTCTCTGCACTGCGCGCTGAGGCTGTTTTCATACGAAGGGATCAAGGGGACGTTTATAAACGCAAAATGGTTTTCTGCAAATACGACTGTCTGGGAAAATAATGCAGGCGAAAAGAGCTTCGTGAGGTACAGATGGGTCCCGTCATGCCCGGCAGGTAATGGGGTGGATGGATCAGCCTCGCGAGAGAAGGTGAACGACCGCATAACGGCTGAATTCATGGCCGGATTTGACTGTGACACGGCATTCAAAGAGCTGGCTTCTGACATTTCAGCAGGCCGCTTCCCGTCTTTTGATCTGTATGTGCAGATAATACCGGAAAGCGAATTTGACCGGGAAGAACACACGAAGCACACGATCGAGTGGGATGAAGAAACAGCCCCGTGCATCCTGGCGGGTGTGATGCGCATCACTGAGCTTGCTGATGATCGGGAAAACGTAAAAGATCTGACAAGTTTCATACCCGGGAGAACAGTGAAAGGGATAGAGCTTTACAGAGACGGCCTCGAAGACATGATGGATTTCCTGTACAGAACAGAAGCCATGGAAAGGGGGAGCTTGTATTGAAGGAAATGCTGCAGGCGCGCAGCTTTTACAGAGCGATGAATGCTGCGCAGCGTCAGGATCTGGAGGAGGCGATTGCAGAGGACATTTTTTTTCTCGACAGCGGACTTCAGGAAAGGATCACGGTCCTGATCAGCGAGGCAGAAAGGCAGCTGGCTGAAAGGATAAGGCATAGAAACGGCTTTACAACATAGCCGGCCGGATAGTATTATATATACTGGAAAAACAAGATCTGAAAGGATCCGCGTATGCGCCTGTCATCCATGGCATATGCGGGGACCAGTGATAAAACCGGAGGTAAAATGGTCAGCAGAGAAGTCTTAGAAAAGAGAGAATTTGAATATCTGTCGCCGTATGCTGCAAAGGCTGCGGAAAGCAGGGGGAGGAAGCTGCCAGAGGAGAAGTGCGGCATCAGGACCGACTACCAGCGCGACAGAGACAGGATAGTGCATTCCAAGGCATTCAGGAGACTCATGCATAAAACACAGGTATTTCTGGCACCTGAGGGAGACCATTACAGGACGAGGCTTACACATACGATAGAGGTTTCACAGATCGCCAGGACCATCGCCAGAGGCGCAGGTCTCAATGAGGATCTTGCCGAGGCGATAGCGATGGGACACGATCTCGGACACACACCGTTCGGGCACAGCGGTGAAGCCGTACTCAACGAGATATATCCGGGAGGCTTCAGGCACAATGTGCAGAGTCTCAGGGTCGTTGATGTGCTGGAGTCGGGGAGCAGCAGGAAGGGAATGAATCTTACCTTCGAAGTGCGTGACGGGATACTGAACCATACGGGCAAAACGATGCCGGTAACAGCAGAAGGTCAGGTCGTAAAGACGAGCGACCGCATAGCGTATATCAATCACGATATAGACGATGCGATCAGAAGTGGTATCATCACTGCAGAAGATCTGCCGAAAGAAAGTATAGCTGTGCTCGGAGACACACATAAGAAACGTATAGACACTCTCGTGAGAGACATGATCGAAAACAGCAGCGGCAGACCGACGGCGCAGCTTAGCGAGGAACGATACCAGGCTATGGATGAGCTGAGGACGTACATGTTCAGGAACGTATATCACAACGACAGGGTAAAGCGTGCGGAAGATGTTAACCAGGTGAGGAACATCATCGTTTCGCTGTACCAGTATTTTCTGGAGAACCCTGACAAACTGCCGGACGATCTTCGCGCGATGCGCGGCAGGTTCCCCGATGCGGAGCTTTCCAAGGATCACATCGCAGGCATGACAGACAGATACGCGATAAACCTCTACGAAGAACTGTTCGTTGTAAAGGGCTGGAGATAGGCGTCTGGAGGCTTTGCAAAATGCTTACGCTGCAGGATATCCGAAAGCGCACGGCATCGCGCAGCGTAAAAAAAGCACGATAAATAAAATAAAAAAATATCAAAATAAAAAAAGGAAAGTGCTGATTCCTGTCGTAAATAATATTATGCATCGCAGTTTTCAAGAGGGGCAAAAGTGAGTAGTAATAATGTTAATATAGCAGATGAGATAAAAAGCAGGTGTAACATTGTCGATGTTATAGGCAGAGTCGTTTCGTTAAAGAAAACGGGAAATAATTACAAAGGTATCTGTCCTTTCCACAATGAAAAAACACCTTCTTTTATTGTATCAGAAACAAAACAGATATTCACGTGTTTCGGCTGCGGAGCGACAGGAGATGTCATCGAATTTGTAAAGCGCTACTACAACCTCGATTTCAAGGGTGCTGTGGAGATGCTCGCAAAGGAGTACGGCATCAGCCTTGAAGGCGCTTTCGGCGGAAGCAGGGACAAGGAGGAGCTTTACGAGATAAACCGTCAGGCAGCCCGGTTTTATTACAGGGCGCTGCGTCAGCACAGCAATCCGGGATATACATATATGAAAAACAGAGGTATCTCAGAGGAGATCCTGAACAGGTTCGGTATAGGATACGCTGATGACAGATGGGACAGTCTGTATGTTTTCCTGAAGGAAAAAGGATTTTCGGAAGACAAGATGCTTGAGCTCGGTCTCGTATCGAAATCAAAAAAAGACGGCAGGTACTACGATAAGTTCCGCGGCAGGGTGATCTTCCCGATACAGAATACGGGAGGAAAGGTCATCGGCTTCGGAGGCCGCATAATAGGAGACGGAGAGCCGAAGTATCTTAATTCTCAGGAGTCCCCGGTTTTCAGAAAGAAGTACAACCTCTACGGTCTGAATCTGTCAGGTGCGGAGGCG
Organism: Bacteroidaceae bacterium; assembly: GCA_963619345.1. GTDB lineage: Bacteria > Bacillota > Clostridia > Peptostreptococcales > Anaerovoracaceae > Lentihominibacter. The sequence goes on along the minus strand of CAVEWO010000203.1, from coordinate 596 downwards.
AGAAAGGAAGATGCCATCGTCCTGGTAGAGGGATACATGGATGTCGTCTCGCTCTATCAGAGCGGCGTGCGGAATGTTTCGGCATCACTGGGAACGGCTCTTACCGAGAATCAGGCAAGACTGATCAGGAGATATACGAAAAACGTGATACTTTCCTATGATGCCGACCAGGCGGGACAGAACGCGGCTATGCGCGGACTGGACATACTTTACAGAGAAGACTGCAGAGCAAAGGTATTAAAAGTCACTGAGGGAAAGGATCCTGATGAATTCGTGAAGAAGAACGGGCGCAGGGCTTTTCAGGATCTGATAGAAAATGCGCTGCCGTACGGAGACTTCAAACTCGGCTTCGTAAAGGCGAAGTACGATCTGTCGGACGAACAGCAGAGAGTCGATTTTATCAGAGATGCGGTTGACGTACTGCGCGGGATGAAGCCGGTGGAAGCCGACATCTATATAAAAAAGCTTGCCGAGGAAACAGGTGTTTCGGAAGGCGCTATAAGATTTGAGTATTCAGGCAATAATAGTCAGGAAAAGGTGCTGCCGGGCGGCGAGCATCACTACAGGGATGACGTACGGGCGGCGGAGGCGGCCTC
>CAVEWO010000202.1:0-3811 GCA_963619345.1 Bacteroidaceae bacterium | reverse complement strand
CATCGAAGAAGCATACGAGGCGGCAAAGACGATACTCAGCGAGCACATGCCGCAGCTGACGGCCGTGGCAGAAGGTCTGCTTGCAGTCGAAACGCTTGACAACCAGCAGTTTGAGAGGCTGTATGACGGTGAAGTGACGTCGGAAGAGCTTGCGGAAGAACTCAGGGTCGAACTGGAAAAGAAAAAGGTCATAAATGAGAAAGAAGCAGCTCAGTCTGCAAGAAAGCGCAAGAAAGAGGCAGAGCTCGAAAAGCAGAGACTTGAAGAAGCGGCAATAGCTCTTGAGAAACAGACAAAGAATTCAAAGTTCAAGCCGAGCATCATGATATACAATGAAGAAACGAAGACTGCCGAGCCGTTCAACCCGACAAATCTGTCAAAGCCGGGAGACAGCGTGCCTGACGGAGATATGCCGGATGACGACATGCCTAGCGAAGAAGAACTGGCAGTTTACGATACAGACTATCTCAATGCGGACGATGACGATAATGCTGAAATCGGTACAGACGATGACGGTATAGACGGCAGTGACAGCCTTGATGTGTTCGCAGCAGATGATGGATCTGACTCGGATGATGAAAACAGGAAGAAGGACGAATAATGAGAGTTACAGTTGCAGACTGTCTGGATCTGGACGCTTTCAGAGGAGCAGAAGTAGTTGCGGGCAAGATCAATCTGACGAATGATGTCAAGGCGGTATCAGTCCTTGATGCCTGCGACAGTGCAGACCTTAAATTTTACAAACCGGATAAAACCGAAATATTGCTGACGGGATTCCTCGGCATAAAAGACGACATCGACAAGCAGTGCGAGCTGATCCGCGCAGTTTCAAGACGCGGATGCGCCGCACTGGCAGTCTATTATGTGGGACGTGCCATGGAAGAACTGGATGAAAAAGTAATAGAGGCAGCAGAGCGAGAGCTTATGCCTCTCATTTTAATGTCGGCAGACGCGGAGTATGTCGAGGCGATCACAGAGGTGATGGACAAGGTCCTCTATGGCGATAATTTCAGCAACAGCCTGATAAATAATACCGTGTTCCATCTTCTCAATTTTGAAAAGCACAGCAATTTTCAGTCGGCGGTGAGAGAAGCCGCGATAAACAACGATTTCCAGCTGATAATACTCAGCGAGGATTTCAACCCGATCCTCACGGTGGAGACGAGGCACAAGGCGACGATATCGGATGCGATCAAGCTCGGCAAGGAGCGCAACGTGGAGAGCAATTCTAAAGTCTACACGATGATCGACGTAAACGGCGTATTGACATACTGGGGACCGGTAACGATAAACAATGAAAAATATTACATGTTCATCGTGGACAACGAGGATTCGTATACCGCAGGCGAGATAACGAAGCTTGCAGAGATCATCGAGCTGGCGATGGGCATGTGGAAATACACGCCTGAGCGAGATGCGAAAGCAGAGTTCATCAAGGCGCTGATAAGAGGCAACAAGAGTCTTGCGTACACACTCAAGGACGAAGCGAAGATCAGCGGCGATGACATCCTGAGCGTATTTTTCTCCAAGGGCATAGGCTACGACATAGAAAGCCAGATGTTTGCAGAATTTGAAAAAGAAGAAGACCTGAACGTCATGAAGATCACCGAAGGGGACGAGACCTACGGCATGATACTGACATTCGATGAGGGAGGTGCGAATTCGGCCAGCAAGAACAGCTGCGTGCAGCTTTTCAATAAACTCAAAGGCAATAAGAAGGCGAGAATCTTCCATGTCACAGGTCTGAACGGCATCGAAGGCGCGGGAGATGCGTACAGACTCATAAGTGAGAGCTGGTCATTCGTGCAGAATGTTTTCCCGTACAAGCGCGTGTTTACGAAATATGAGCTGACGCTTGTCAGCAACTGCATAAACATCCAGATACAAGGCGGATTTGTAAAGAAAAACTACATAGAACTGCTCGAACCGTTCAAGGAAGCGAGTGAAAACAAGAGCAGGCAGCTGCTCGACACGCTTGAGACATTCGTGCTGGATGCAGGCATGAACAGCAGCAAGACTGCAGAATTCATGGGAATCCACACGAACACGGTACAGTACAGGCTCAAGAAGATCAATGAGATGCTCGGCGTGGAAATCACGGGCAACCGGATCATCCCGGGGCTCACGATGGCACTGGCGCTCAAGAGGCTCGAAAGAGTCGTCAGCTAGCAGGTTCTGATGGTCTGCGGCTGCAGCCTGATGCCGGACGATTCGGCACGGCGCGGCTCAGATGCGCAGATGAACTGCCGGCATAACAAAGGATAAGTTTTAGTTTTACATATAAAGCAAGAGCAAAAGGACAAGGAGATTAACATGTATTTCAATTATTTGGAGAAGGCAGATCCGGAGGTAACAGCATCTATCAAGAGGGAAATCAATCGTCAGGAGACAAAGATCGAGATGATCGCTTCTGAGAATTTCGTCAACTACGAGATCATGGAAGCGGCAGGCAGCGCGCTGACGAACAAATATGCGGAAGGATATCCGGGCAGGAGATATTATGGCGGATGTGAATTCGTCGATGAAGTCGAGACTTTTGCGATCGAGAGAGCAAAGAAGATATTCGGTGCAGATCATGCAAATGTGCAGCCGCACTCGGGGGCGAATGCAAACACTGCAGTATATCAGGCAGTGCTCGATTACGGCGACACAGTGCTCGGTATGGATCTGTCAAACGGCGGGCACCTTTCACACGGATCCCCTGTGAATATTTCAGGAAAGTCATACAACTTCGTGTCATACGGACTCGATCCTGAAACAGAAATGATAGATTTCGACAACGTAAGGGAGCTGGCTCTGAAGCACAAGCCTAAGCTGATCGTGGCAGGAGCCTCAGCTTACCCTAGAACTATACACGCAGACAAATTCAAAGAGATCGCAGACGAAGTCGGCGCAATGCTGATGGTCGACATGGCGCATATCGCAGGGCTTGTTGCAGTCGGACTCCATCCAAATCCTATGGAATATGCGGATATCGTTACAAGCACGACTCACAAGACACTCAGAGGACCTAGAGGCGGGCTGATCCTCTGCAAAGAAAAATACGCGAAGGCTATCGACAAGGCTATCTTCCCGGGTACTCAGGGCGGTCCGCTCATGCACATAATCGCAGCAAAGGCTGTATGCTTCAAGGAAGCTATGGATCCGGAATTCAAGGTTTATCAGCAGCAGGTTATCAACAATGCAAAGGCACTGGCAGAGGCTCTCAATGAAAAGGGATTTGACCTCGTTTCAGGCGGTACTGACAACCATCTCGTTCTTGTGAAACTCGTGAACAAGGGCGTTACAGGAAAGCTGGCAGAACACCTTCTCGACGAGGCCAACATCACGACGAACAAGAATGCGATCCCGAACGATCCGCAAAGCCCGTTCGTTACGAGCGGTCTGAGACTCGGAACACCTGCGATGACGAGCAGAGGCTTCAAGGAAGACGATGTGAGGAAGACTGTAGAGGCTATCGCACTCGTGATAGACAATCCTGAAGATCCGGCAGCTATGGAAAAAGCAAGAGCGATCGTCAAGGAACTCACTGACAAGTACCCTCTCCACAAGAAATTCAGAGGATAGGCGGAGGTCTGTATGAGCTGTGCGGCACAGACTGCACAGGCGCAGGACAGACACGGGACAGGATAAAGAGTTTTTAAGGAGGCAGCATAGATGGATAAGCTGGAAAAACTTCGCCAGGCCAAAGCACGCATCGCTCAGGGCGGCGGCGAAAAGAGGATCCAGGCACAGCATTCAAAAGGAAAGCTCACAGCCAGAGAACGGCTTGATATCCTTTTTGTCGAGAACAGCTTCGTTGAGATAGATG
>CAVEWO010000201.1:0-3826 GCA_963619345.1 Bacteroidaceae bacterium | reverse complement strand
TCTCCCGATCCATCGGCAGGCGCGATATTGGCAGCTATGGCATACTTTGTGTTGTATCCGGCCTTGCCTGCCGCCTGCTGGTCGCCTGACATCCAGTAAACGGAAACCTCCTTTGTCTGTTCCTTTTTCTCCCCGTTATCATCTGTGACTTCCCATGAAAGGATGCCTGCTGCCGGCAGTGCCTTGCCCGCTGTCGGCGCATCTACTGAAAGTTCAGCGGACGTGATGCTCGTGATGTAGTCTGCCGTCAGGCTGACATTACGCTCCGGCATTGTAAAGGTAGTGACTGCACTGTTTTCATCTGCGAGCTTAACGCCGTCTGTCTGCGACCACTTGCGGAATACCTTGCTGCTTCCTGCAGCCGTTCCGTCGATGGTAACTGTGCTTCCCGCTCTGAATTTACCCAGAAGCTTATTGTTCACGGTCACAGTATAGCTGCCCTTGACGGTGTACGTCTTTTCGACGACGTCGGAAGTGTTCCCGCAGTAGGATGCCGTCATCTGCACCGTATACTCGCTGTCTTTTCCGTCTTTTGACGCCAGTGTCACCGGCTTGTTGTAAGGCTTCCAGTCGCCGAATGACTCGTCTCCCGGTTCTTTGATGCGGTAATAGATACCTGCGCCCTTAGTGGATGTGCTGAGCACCAGTGCAGAATCGTTGTTTTTATCGTATTCAGCTGTTACCTTCGGTACGATGTCTGTCTTTACATCTACCGGAGTTGTTTCACCATCGTAGAAGGTGTCATAGGAGCGCACCCATGCATAGTTGATCTCCGGATAGTGTCCCTGGGCGACAGCTGTCATATTGTAGACAAGCGTAGCAAGAACTACCTGGCTGTCTGATTCGTATTTTGTGTGCTCGCTTGTAATGTCCTCGGTGATCGGGGTCTTAAGCCTTCTATCCTCCTTGTAGTCATCCGATGTTTTACTTTCGTCCCAGTCATCGATATCCGTCTTGTAATCCATGTCAGCAAAATGCAGGAGCACGTCGCCCAGCGTGTTCCATGCTATCCTCATCTCAGCCTTTTCGCTGTCTGTCAGATAGTCTGTCGCTTTTTTGCCGCTGGTCGGTTCTGTATATTCCATTGCAGAATCCCATAACAATCCGAGATAGTATGTCCGGGTTTCTCTGACTACATCAACCGGATAGTCTTCATTTGCCCAGTGCCCCAGAATATTTTTCCATAGAAGGAACATCTGCCCCATATCGGCCTGAAGGTCGCTCATTCCGGCACCGATGCTGTTCATCATGCCGTTCAGATCTTCATTGCTCTTGCTGAAGATTATCTTTGTCATGGACTGCAGCGATGCCTGGAATGAAGCAGAGTCTCCCAGTTCCGTGTTGTTGACATAGCTGCTGCGGAAGTTCTTTTCATATCCGTTGTACAGTCCCCAGGCCTGGAAGGATCTCCAGAAGATGCGGAGATACTGATCCTGTGTAAGGTTCCCACCATTCGATTCCAGGGGTTCGAACATCTGACCGCCGCTTATCGACGAAGCTATATATCGGGCATATGCGGGCTTGAACAGGTCATAGAAGACGATATATTCCGGATCCACGGATGTGAGCTGCTTCTTCATCTTCGCCCTCTGGGTTTTATAATCCTCCGTACCGACAGTATAGGCATTATTGTCAGACCATGTCTTGTAGGCCTTGGCCCAGTCATTGCTGTTTACAAAACTCCAGACCGTACCGCCTGATTTGACCTCCGATGCTGCAGCCTCGCCCGGTATATAGTGATCCACGCCGTAACGGATCAGACCCATCTCCTCAGGAGTTACCAGAGGAACGAGATCCACCTTGTTGATACAGTTGTGGATAGAATAATATTTGCTCGCATCAAGCTTCATCGCCGAGTTTATGCCGCCCTTAGGGGCTTCAAAACAGTAGGCGTAGACCTGATTGCCGGTCGCCGTGCTTTCTCCGCTGCAGTAATTTTCTATAAGCCGCTTGGCGGTCAGGTTGGACGTTGCGCCCGCACGGGAATATCCCATGACCCAGAATTTGACTCTGCCTGCTTTGACAGCGTCATCCAGACCGTAACTGCTGATGTAGGTATTAACCTGTTCCAGCACCTGGTCGGCGGCGTTGGCGAATCCTGCATGTTCTCCGCTCTCGCCTGCGGTGGTATTGCTGCACCACTCCGCCTCATAGCCTGCGCCGCGTATGGCGACGGGAACGAGGATATAATCGTTTTCAAGATCGGCTTTAGCTGTTGTATCGCCTGTGTTGTTTTTATCGTTAGTCTCGTTCGTGCCGTTCGCATCATTCGCGTCGGATGTGTCGGTTTTGTCCTTTGTACTGATGACCTTCTGTCCGATGGCAACGCCGATGCTGTCTGTAGAAGGCTTGACTGTATTCGTGTCGCGGATATAAATGTCGTCCGGTTCGACACCGATATCCGTCATGAGTTTTTCGATATTCTGTGACTTGTACGTATATGTACGATTATTCGAAGTCAGTTCACCATCGTTTCCGATATTGGAGTAAAAGGCCGCCATAGCCATACTCATGGACATCGTCGCAAGATGCGAATTATAAATTGTCGGATTTCCGTTTTCACCGTCTGTTCCGTTCAGGAAATATCCGTCGGAGAAATAAAACACCGAGTCGAGATCCTCCGTGCTTTCCACGACTGACGGATACGAGAAACTGCCCTTTATTATATCTTTGCCGTTATACGTTCCGCTTTTCTTTTCAGTGTCAGGAGTGATGTCTTTGCTTTTAGTTTTTTCAGGCTTTTTGCCGCTTTTCTTATACAGATGCCCCTTGTCTTCCTGGAATTCTATGTAATAACCGTCAACGTCAGAGAAAAAAGCATCCTCATAATAGAAGGTCTCCGCAGAGGAAAGGGTGCGCTCTCCATCTACAGCGGTGCGTATGCCGATCTCCGCCTTTGACGATGTGGAGCCGTTCAGATATGCTCGTTCGTCTCCATCCCCCTGCAGGAACAGATCATCGGCCGAACCGTCTTTACGCGTGTTGTTTTTAATGATGAGCTTGCCGCTGAGACCGATGGAATACTTATAATTCGCCAGCACACCGCCGCCTTCTGTCTCTGCTTCGTTCCTTTCGATGGTGCAGCCCGAAATGGTATTGCTGCTGTTTTCATTGTAGATGCCGCCGCCGTCCTTGGCCTTGTTGCCCGTAATCGTACAGTTGCTGACAGTGACGCCGGTTTGTCTGATATAGAGGGCGCCGCCGCTTTCACTGGTGGAGTTGTCGCTGAATGTTATACCTTTGACCGCGCCGTAATTTCCTATGAAGTTTTTTTCTATGCAGATACCGCCGCCGCCTCTGTCACTGTTTACACGCGATCTGTTGTAGGATATCTCCGCTGTATTGTCCGTGGAGGTAACGGAAAAGAACGTGTAGCTCAGGCAGATGCCGCCGCCGTCTTCACCTGAGTTGCTGCGGATGGATGAACCCCCGTCCATCGTTATCGTGGTATACTTGCCGTTGGAGTAGATGCCGCCGCCGTCATCTTCGGCATAGTTGTAGGCTATCTGTGCCTCGTTTTTCATCGTGAGCTTGCAATAGTTGTCTGCCATATAGATGCCGCCGCCCTGACCATGGGCTCCGGCCCAGTTCTCCTTGGATCTGTTCCCGGCGACAGCGACATTGTCCAGCGTCAGCTCGGATCCGTATTTCATGTGTATGCCGCCGGCGCCGTCGGTGCTGGTTCCGCCGGTCACCAGTCCGCCGCTTCTGAGATTTTTTCTCGAGCCGTCTCTTTCGCCGCCCTCAAATTCAAAATCTCTGAAAACATCTTCTCCTGCTGTCAGGGTAAGTTTAGCATTCTTATCCAGGCAGAACACTTCGCCGT
>CAVEWO010000200.1:0-3840 GCA_963619345.1 Bacteroidaceae bacterium | reverse complement strand
CAATAATGGAGAGCGAGGACAACGAGAAGTTCAAGGTCTATGCCGTGGTGGCTCCTGCGATCGCGAGCCAGTTCACATATGCGAAGATCGGCCAGATCATCACTGCGATCAAGATGATCGGATTCTATGCGGTCGAGGAAGCTGCACTCGGAGCGGATATCGTCGCATACAATGAAGCGGCAGAGCTGCAGGAGCACGACCTGATGACTTCGTCCTGCTGTCCGGCATTCGTGAAATACATAAAGACGAAATTCCCGGATCTTACTGAAAACATATCATCAAGCCTGTCGCCGATGGCAGAGACAGGAAAATTCATAAAGCAGCATGATCCCGATGCGAAAGTGGTGTTCATCGGACCGTGCACAGCGAAAAAGGCAGAAGTGAAAAAACCTGAAGTGGCTGGATATGTGGATTATGTTTTGACATTCGAGGAGCTGCAGGCGCTGATAGACAGCAAGGACCTTGAGGTAGAGAAGCTTGAGGAAACTACGCTTGACAATGCTTCGTGCTTCGGCCGGAATTTCGCTCGATCGGGCGGTGTTACGGATGCAGTGACGGAAGCTGCGTACGAGAGACTCGGTGAAGACGTCAAGATAGATCCCATCGTATGTGACGGTATCGACAAGTGCAAATCCGCACTGCTCAGAGCGAATAAGGGTGTGCTTCCGAACAACTTTATCGAAGGAATGGTATGCTCAGGCGGATGCATAGGAGGTGCTGCGTGTCTGACTCACGGAGATGCCAATAAGCGAAGCATAGAGAAGTACGGCATCAGTGCGACGATCAAAGGCATACAGGAATCCGTGGAGAAGGCGAAAAGCATAGTGTATTAAAACGCACATAAAATGGAAAAACTTTCAAAAAGATGCAGTGAAGCTGGGGATCGAATACGGGAATTTTAAAATTGAGCATAAAAAAGGAACGTTTGACTAAAATAGATAGCCAAATGTTCCTTTTTGTGTATAATGATAGATAGTGCTGCTGTGAAGCTTTTCACAAAACCGTAAATGGGGGTATGCAGTTCATTTATCTATTTGTTATTGTTATTTTGATTTTATTGTTTTTTCAGGGGGTTTTTATGCTGGAAACATTGCACTCAGGTATTTCGGCGGTCAGCAATGTGCTGTATCAGCCATGGTTTGTGCCGCTCATACTGATGGCCGGCGGCGTTTACTTTACGTTCAGAACTAAATTCATTCAGGGCAGACTGTTCAAAGAGTCGATCAGGGTCGTTATGGAAAAACCTGTCGAAGAGAATGGAGTTTCGTCATTCGGAGCACTTATGGTTTCTACTGCATCGAGAGTGGGAACGGGAAATATCATCGGCGTGGCTACTGCGATATGCCTTGGCGGTCCGGGCGCAGTATTCTGGATGTGGATAACAGCTATAATAGGCGGTGCGACAGCGTTCATCGAGTCTACGCTTGCACAGATATACAAGAAGAGAGCAGACGACGGCACATGCTATGGCGGACCTGCGTTTTACATGCAGCAGGCTCTCGGGCAGAGATGGCTCGGAGTTATCTTTTCAGTGCTGATAATACTTATATATGCAGTCGGATACAATATGCTGGCAGCTTACAATCTCCAGTCAGCATTCGCTGTATTCAGTTTTTATGATTCAGGCATTACGCCTAAGGTAATCGGGTTCATCCTTATGGTGCTGTTCGGCGTGATCGTTCTTGGCGGAGCAAAGAGACTGATAAAGGTAACTGAAGTGCTGGTGCCTCTGATGGGCATAATATATGTACTGGTTTCACTTATAATAATGGCTTTAAATATTACCGTTCTCCCGGGAATGATCGCAGGCATTTTCCGCGGTGCATTCGATTTCTCATCGATGGCCGGCGGCTTTGCAGGTTCATGCATCATGTGGGGTATCAAGAGAGGTCTTTATTCGAACGAAGCAGGTATGGGTTCGGCGCCGAATGCGGCTGCAAGAGCTGATATCTCTCATCCGGCAAAACAGGGACTTGTTCAGATGCTTTCAGTATTCATCGACACGCTGCTCATCTGCACAGCGACAGCATTCATGTGTCTGAGCACATCGATCGATCCGGCCGGATATGTTGCGGACGGAAGTGCTGATGCAGCAGGATACGTACAGAATTCGATAGCTGATTCGCTGGGAACTTTCGGACCGGTATTCCTCGCAGTGTCTCTTTCGCTGTTCGCGTTCACTACGCTGATCGGAAACTATTCGTACTGCGAAGGCTGCCTCGAGTTCATCATCAACAGAGATGCGCCGAAGCCTGGCCTGATAGCATTCAGGCTGATCGCAACAGTGCTGGTTTATGTCGGTGCAACTGCAAGTGCAGGCTTTGTATGGGATACTGCGGACATGCTACAGGCTATGATAGTCGTTGTAAATGTTCCAGTGATCGTGATACTCGGAAATACTGCCATCAAGTGTCTCAGCGACTACATTCTGCAGCGCAGGGAAGGCAGGGATCCGGTATTCCTCGCAAAGAATATAGGTTTGAAGCAGGATACGGATTACTGGAAATAACTTGTGCGTTTTATGCAAAGGTCTGCAGATCATGCGAAGCGCTGCGCTTTATGCAAAAGCCGGCAGTGCTGTATGCCTGAGATAAAGGCGAGGGTCGCAGAACCATAGAAAAATATGGAAAATCCGCAATGAGTTTTGTAAAAGTTTGGGATGAGTTTTAGCTTGCAATAATGTGATATCTGTGATAACATGAATCGTTAGCAGAATTACCTGAGGCTCGGTCGGTCGAAACTCCGACGACGGCTCGGCAGCAGGCGGATGATATTAAGGAGGAAATCAAATGATCACTACTGAAAAAAAAGCGGAAATCATCAAAGAGTACCAGTTAAAAGAAGGAGATACAGGTTCTCCTGAGGTTCAGATCGCAATACTGACTTACAGAATCAACGATCTGAATGAGCATCTTCAGGTTCACAAGAAGGACCATCACTCAAGAAGAGGCCTTTTAAAGATGGTAGGACAGAGAAGAAATCTTCTTAATTACCTGAAAGAGAAGGATCTGGAAAGATACAGAGATCTTATTGCTCGTTTAGGTTTAAGAAAGTAAACAGAACTTAAAGATTTAAGCGGGGCACAGATACGACCCCGCTTGATTTTTTTTATGAGTCGCCCGTATCTCTGATACGGCGCGCGACTCAAACACAGAAATCACAGTGCTTCAGCACGTGGTGATTTTTCAGTGAAATGAGTCGCCCGTATCTTGAAGCCCTATCCCGAAATCTTTGATTTCGTGGAAGGTCTCATGCAAAGCTTTCCCAAATCTGCGATTTGGCAGAAAGCGACTGCGCGATACGGCGCACGACATGGCAAAGCCATTCCTACGGCTGCGCCTGCGCATACGGGCAATTAAAACGCGAGAGGAAATAAACAGGAGGTAGTTGTTTATTATGAAATTCACAGATTACAGAACATTTAAGACGGCCATAGGCGGCAAGCTGCTCGAACTCGAGATCGGCAAGGTCTGCGAAATGGCAAACGGACAGGTAATGGTAAAATATGGAGATACGGTTGTCAATGTAACAGCCTGCGCTTCAAAGGAGCCGAGACCTGACATTGATTTTTTCCCGTTATCATGCGATTATGAGGAAAAAATGTACGCAGCGGGCAAGATACCCGGCGGCTTTATAAAAAGAGAAGGAAGACCCAGTGAAAAGGCGATCCTGAACTCAAGACTGATGGACAGGCCTTTGAGACCGCTGTTCCCGAAGGGATTCTTCAATGACGTACAGGTAGTTGCGACAGTTATGTGTGTCGATAACGATGCACCGTCAGAGATCGCAGCAATGATCGGCTCATCGGTAGCGCTGGCTATATCTGATATACCTTGGGAC